>NZ_JBHSPY010000003.1:0-168403 GCF_042658245.1 Neisseria weixii | reverse complement strand
TTAAAATCTAGTCTTTGGCGTTTTTTCATAGTAAGTGTAAACTACCACAAAATATACCTATTGACTAGCCTATCAAATTTCAAAGTGAGACACTACCTTTGCAAACTCCAGATTTGACACCTTTGCAAAATTTCCTAAAAAGCCGGCTCACTCAAAACCGACATGATTCCCACGCAGACAGGAATTCATCTTAATAATTAAGAAGCCTATTTTATGCAATAGTTTGTCATACTCAACAATGGATTCCCGCCTGCGCGGGAATGACAGTCATTTGGGTTTTCATTGATCATTCATCAGGTTTGGCAAAAACCTCGATTTGGGTTCAGTTCAAAGTTAGATTAGCGCACAAAGCGCAGAAATATGATTGAGACAGGCAAGCCTTTGAGCAGCGCATAACGGAGAGATATGCCGAAGATAGGTTTTGCAAAGGTCTCGGCATACCATATTTAGGAAGATACATACAGCAGCAAGGCCTTATCACGGTCACCTTCAAACATCAGCCGCACATCGCCACCCGCTACGCCGCTCACGCGTACCAACACACCACCGATTTGTCGCTCCAACACTTCCAATTTTGCCCCGCCACGCTGCTGATACACCAATTGCGGGCAAGTTTTTAAGCACCAATGATTCTGCCAATGGATAAAGTATTTCTTGCCCGATTGCAGCGATAATTTTTCATTACCTTTCACAATAAAATACGGATAATCCGGTTTTTTGGTGCGGAATGTCCATTCAGCCCGCTCCGGTTTGCCCTTGCGCTCAAATTCAAACACCGCCCGATAAAGCGTGCCGTATTCCAAAGGCCGAACGGGAAACAGCGCAAATTGCCGCTCACTGAATTGCTGATTTGGGTCGTTGTGTTGGGTCAGCACGCGTTTATGGGTGATTTCCTGTTCGCCTTGATATAATTTGAACGAACGCATTACCACACGTCCTGCTTGGTCGGAAAAAGAAATACTCACCGGATTACCGGTAAACTCATGCCCCGGCATCGGATCCGGCCGCTCGCCCTGAAAATCAGGCATGGCGAAATGTCCCATCGGATAAACCGTGTACAACAACTCTCGCCG
Organism: Neisseria weixii; assembly: GCF_042658245.1. Lineage (NCBI taxonomy): Bacteria > Pseudomonadati > Pseudomonadota > Betaproteobacteria > Neisseriales > Neisseriaceae > Neisseria > Neisseria weixii. The sequence goes on along the minus strand of NZ_JBHSPY010000003.1, from coordinate 167,330 downwards.
GTTTTGCACTTCATCCGCATACACCAGCGCACCGTTGTGACAAGATTGCTTGTAGTAATGACGGTACGGCTCGGCTTTCAGACGGCCTAAACCGCATAATCGGTTAAACCCTTTATGCCCTTGATTCACCACCAGCGCGGTATGATTGCGGCCGTTTTCATAGGCCACACCGGCTTCGTTAATATTTTGTTCCAACAAAGAAAAGCGGTGATAAATCGCCGTCATCAAGCCATCAAGCTGCTGATGTACGGCAAATTCCGCCGCCCTATCCGCATCTTGAAAGCGGCTGCTGGTGCTGACATTCTCATGCACACCTTCATAAATATAACCCGCGTGTCTTGCCCGTTCAGACGGCCTGTTGCCGGTAAAATAACGGCTGGCGCGGTTGTATTCATCATGGCCATCGTCGGGATGTTCAGTCAGATATAGCGCATGATTGCGGGCGGATTGCTCCAAAATCGAAGAATGCGCCAAGGGCTGCAAACCGGCCGTTTTGCGCAAAAAGTTCAAATAGCCCAAGCCGCCCAAACCCGCCACCGCCGAACGATCGTGCGGCGCACTCGCCTGCATCAATTGCTCCGGTGTCATTTTGGGCGGTTGCTGATACCGGAAAAAAGCAAACACAGCGGCAAACAGGCTGAGCCAAAGAATAAGGGATTTCATGATTGTGTTTCAGACGGCCTTGATTGAGCCATTGAGCATAATTGTTTGAATACAGGCATTCTACCAAACATAAAAGCAAGACCGTCTGAAAATACTATTTTTTCAGACGGCCTTGCTGTTCAATCGATTCATTTTTTCGGCTGCACTTGGAATATATCCGGATGTTTTTTCAAATATTCGGTCGCCACAAAACCACCGCCCATCAAAATCAATAAGATGACGGCCAAGGCAATCATGGCGATAACGAATTTATCCATTGCATTCTTTCAGGAGGCCGTCTGAAGCATGATGCTTCAGACGACCCGTGACCTTTGCAAAATCCCTATCTTTGGCACATTTCTTCGTTGTACGCTTGCTCGAAAGCCTGCCTATCTTCATGATATGTCTGCGCTTTCTGTGTTGCTACAACTTTGAACTGTACTCAAATCTAGGGTTTTGTAAAGGTCTCGGCCTGTTACTGCCGATTAGCGTTTGATTTGCGATACGTCGCGCACGGCACCTTTGTCGGCGGAAGTCGCCATCAGGCCGTAGGCGCGCAGGGCTTGGGAAACGTAGCGGTCGCGGTTGACCGGTTTCCATGCTTGGCTGCCGCGTACTTCCATTTCGGCGCGGCGTTGTGCCAATTCTTCATCGGAAATCATCAGGTTGATGCTGCGGTTTGGAATGTCGATTTCGATGGTGTCGCCTTCGTTCACCAAACCGATGGCGCCGCCCTCTGCCGCTTCCGGCGAGGCGTGGCCGATGCTCAGGCCTGAAGTGCCGCCGGAGAAACGGCCGTCGGTCAGCAAGGCACAGGCTTTACCCAAACCTTTTGATTTCAAATAAGAAGTCGGGTACAGCATTTCCTGCATACCCGGGCCGCCTTTCGGACCTTCGTAGCGGATGATGACGATGTCGCCGGCCACGATTTGGTTGGCCAAAATGCCTTCCACGGCGGCATCTTGGCTTTCAAACACGCGCGCGCGGCCGGTAAATTTCAGAATACTGTCATCCACACCGGCGGTTTTCACCACGCAGCCGCGCTCGGCAATATTACCGAACAATACGGCCAAACCGCCGTCTTGCGAATAGGCATGTTCCACGCTGCGGATACAGCCTTTTTCACGGTCGAGATCGAGCGTTTTCCACATGCGGTTTTGCGAGAAGGCCTGCGTGGTGCGCACGCCGCCCGGTGCGGCTTTGAAGCGCTCGATGGCTTCGGTGTTTTCCGGATTGGTCACGTCCCATTTGGCAATCGCTTCTTTCAAAGTCGGCGCGTGAATGGTCGGAATATCGGTGTGCAGTTTGCCCGCTTTTTCCAGCTCTTTCAAAATGCCGAAAATGCCGCCCGCGCGATGCACGTCTTCCATATAATAGTCGTGGTTGTTTGGCGCGGTTTTACAGATACACGGCACCACGCGGCTCAAACGGTCAATGTCGGCCATTTTGAAATCGACGCCGGCTTCATTGGCCACGGCCAGCAAGTGCAAAATGGTGTTGGTCGAACCGCCCATGGCGATGTCCATGGTCATGGCATTTTCAAAAGCGGCTTTGGTGGCGATGCTGCGCGGCAACACGGATTCGTCATTTTGCTCGTAATAGCGGCGGGTAATCTCAACAATCAGGCGGCCTGCTTCCAAGAACAAATCTTTGCGGCCGGCATGGGTGGCCAAGTAAGAACCGTTGCCCGGCAGCGACAAGCCCAAGGCTTCGGTTAAACAGTTCATTGAGTTGGCGGTAAACATGCCGGAACACGAACCGCAAGTCGGACATGCGTTTTGCTCGACTTCCTGAATCTGCGCGTCGGACACATTGTCGTCTGCCGCTTCAATCATGGCATCGATCAAGTCCAAACGACGCTCGTCGGCAATATTGATGGCGCCGATGACTTTACCCGCTTCCATCGGGCCGCCGGATACGAAAATAGTCGGAATGTTTAAACGCATGGCCGCCATCAGCATACCCGGGGTGATTTTGTCGCAGTTGGAAATGCACACCAGCGCATCGGTGCAGTGGGCATTGACCATGTATTCGATCGAATCGGCAATCAAATCACGGCTCGGCAGGCTGTATAACATGCCGCTGTGCCCCATAGCGATGCCGTCATCCACCGCGATGGTGTTGAATTCTTTGGCAATCGCACCGGCTTTTTCGATTTCGCGCGCCACCAATTGACCCATATTGTGCAAGTGAACGTGACCCGGCACAAATTGGGTAAACGAGTTGGCAATCGCAATAATCGGCTTGCCGAAGTCGGCATCGGCCACACCGGTGGCACGCCACAATGCGCGCGCACCGGCCATATTGCGGCCGTGGGTAGAGGTTTTGGAGCGGTAGTCCGGCATGTTGTGTTCCTTTGTTTATTGTGGCGGCGTATTTGAGGCCGTCTGAAAATTGGGAAATTGTTAACAAAAATAAAGTGGTTATTTTATACCAATCAGGCGTAAATCAGCATCTTAATTTGTCGTTTTCTAATATGAAATCAAGATGAATTTACTATACCCGTATTTGCTACTACTGAATTTACTTTTCATTGATTAAATTGAGGCCGTCTGAACCTGAATAAGTTTTTCAGACAGCCTAAACATTATTATTCCGACTCACTCAACCAATCACGCGGCGTTAAAAACTCATTCAAACGCGCTTCCGGGCTGCCTGCTTCCGGCTGATATTGGTATTCAAAGCGCACGAGTGGCGGCATCGACATCAAAATGCTTTCGGTGCGGCCGCCGCTTTGCAAGCCGAAGAGCGTGCCTCTGTCCCACACCAGATTGAATTCGACATAGCGGCCGCGGCGGTAGATCTGGAAATCACGTTCGCGTTCGCCGTATGCGGTGTTTTTCCTTTTGCAAACAATTGGTTGGTAGGCTTTCATATAGCCTTCGCCGACAGCTTGGATGAAATTCAGGCAGGTGTCGAAATCCCAGCAGTTTAAGTCATCAAAAAACAGGCCGCCGACACCGCGGGTTTCGCCACGGTGTTTGAGATAGAAATAATCGTCGCACCATTTTTTGTATTCGGGATAGACTTCCGCGCCAAACGGGCGGCACAGCTTTTCCGCCACGCGGTGCCAATGCAGAATGTCTTCTTCAAACGGATAAAACGGCGTCAGATCGAAGCCGCCGCCGAACCACCACACCGGCGCTTGATTTTCGGGATACGCAATGAAAAAGCGCACGTTGGCATGGCTGGTAGGCACATACGGATTTTTCGGGTGAATCACCAGCGACACGCCCATGGCTTCAAATGCGGCGCCGGCCAATTCAGGACGGTGGGCCGTGGCTGATACCGGCATTTTTTCACCTTTGACATGGGAAAAATTTACGCCCGCCTGCTCAAAAACCGCACCGTTTTTTAACACTCGTGATTCACCTTTACCGAGTTTACTCGTCCATTCGCCGCGTACAAACACCGCGCCGCCGTCTTCGGCTTCCAATGCGGCACAGATGTGGTTTTGCAGGTTTTTCAATACGGACAATACGGTTTCGGTGTGCATGATGTTTCCTTGTTTTTATTGGTGCCGAGGCCGTCTGAAAGATTTCAGACGGCCTTGATGACGTGGTTTGACAAATACCGCTTTCAGACGGCATCAATTGGTAAAAAAGGTATGCGCGCCCAAGTAATTTTTGGCGTAAAACGGCTTGGCCAGTTTTTCGGTTTGAATGGTTTTGCCGCTGCTTGGCGCGTGTATGAATTCTCCATTACCGATGTAGATACCGACATGCGAATATTTGGTGCGCTTGCTGGTATTGAAAAACACCAAGTCGCCCGGTTTCAATTGGCTGTCGGGAATTTTGCGCGAGGCGGCGGCCATATCGCGGGCGGTGCGTGGTAAATTTACGCCGAGTGCGTTTTTATAAATATATTGAATCATGCCGCTGCAATCGAAGCCGGTAGCCGTGGTACTGCCGCCCCATTTATAGGGTGTGCCGACCAAGCCCATGCTTTGAATCATGATTTCTTGCGAACCGTGGGCACGGTCGATGTGGCTGATGCGTACGGGCTGGATCTTGCGCACCGATGCCTGTTTGGCGGTTTTCACCGTTTTTTTCGGCTTTTTGGCGGTGGTGCCGCACGAAGCCAACAGCATGGTGCTTGCAGCTAAAAATAAAGCTTTCCAAATCAGTTCCACCGCTTTTCCTTTCACTTTTCAGACGGCCTTACAATAAACTTTCAATCGGGAAAAACGATAAAATACGCGCGGTCACGCGTTTCCAAAATCCTGCTTCCGGCTCTTTGCCGTAGGTTTTGCCATCTTCGGGATTGTACCAATGCAGCTTGTGAAATTTGTTCATGGTCACTTTATAAGCGTATTTCGGCGTGGTTTCCACCAAGCTGCGCTGCATTATGCCCGCCACTTCAGGGCTTTCAATGACCACGCCCATTTCGGTATTCAGACGGGCCGAGCGCGGATCAAGGTTGAACGAGCCGATAAACACCCGCTTGGCATCGACAATAAAAGTTTTGGCATGCAAACTGGTGGCCGAGCTGCCGGTCAAGCCTCGGTCTTTGGTTTTCGGTACAGCATGGTTGGGCTGCAATTCATAAAGGTGTACCCCGGCTTTGAGTAAGGGTTTGCGGTATTTCACATAACCCGAATGTACCGCCGCCACATCGGTCGCCTGCAAGGAATTGGTCAACACGTTCACATCAATGCCTTCTTTGGCCATTTGCAACAAGGCTTCGGTGCCGCTTTTGGTCGGCACAAAATACGGCGACACCAAATATATACTTTTTTGTGGTTTTTGCAGCGCTTTAAACAGCCGCTCCTGAATCGATTGCTTGGAGCGGTCGCGGTTCAAGCCTTTGGCCGGATCATCGCTAATCAGGCGGGTATGCACGTTAAACCATTCGATGTTGTTTTCCTGCATCGATTTAAACAAGCCCGAATTTTCGACTTCTTTGCGGTATTTGGCCAAAACTTCGTTGCTGTCCGAACGATCATATTCCAGCTCTTTGTAGCCTTTTTCAATGCTGCCTTTTTTAATGATGCTGGTGGCGTTGTAGGAAGAATTGCTCGCCCAATAGCGGTCGAAATCTTTCGACACTTCGGTAACCACCGGCCCGGTTGCCAAAATATCCAAATCGGCAAAGACGGTGTCTTCCCCGACTTGGAAATATTCGTCACCGATGTTGCGGCCGCCGAGAATGGTGGCGCGGTTGTCGGCAGTCAGCGATTTATTATGCATACGGCGGTTGAGACGCGGAAAATCGGTCAGATAGCCCAACGCACGCCATTTGCGTGACACGAACGGATTAAACAGGCGGATTTCGATATTCTGGTGGCTATCCAGCGCCAACAGAACATTATCTAAACCGTTGGTGTTGTTATCGTCTAAAAGCATGCGTACGCGCACACCACGCTCGGCAGCACGGTGTACCAAATTAAACAATAAGCGGCCGGAAATATCGTTGTGCCAAATATAATATTGCAAATCCAAGCTGACATCAGCCGACTCAATCAAAGCTGCACGCGCGACAAAGGCTTCATGCGCATCGTTTAATAAATAGATGCCTGAAGTCGCCCGATCATTGTCAATCTCGCCTTGTTGCGACGGTTTTAAAATGGCTTCCAAGCGCGGTGCAGAATCCACTTCGATATATTGGCTTTCCGCCCGCTCGTCTAAAGACGGCAGAGCGGCACAGCCGACAAGAAACGCTGGTAACATGAATGTCAAATATGGTGTCTTCATTGAAATACTGTTTCCAGACGGCCTTGTGAATATACAAGACATCCTTGCCGGTTTATTTTTTGCATGCCGTCTGAAAAAATGAACTTAAATTGTTGCTTCGCGCATTTTACCTGATTTTTATTGCTAATTTGTAAGATCTTGGCCATCTGAAACATGCAAACGGTTGAAAATCACGCTGGAAAGCAAAGTAATCAAGCCGACGCCGACAAAAGTGAGTTGGAACGCAATATGCAAATCCGCCTGAGCAAAGCTGCTACCGCGCCAGAACCAGAGCATCAGCGCACCTACAGCAATACCTAAAGCAATGGCCAATTGCTGGTTGACAGCCATCAGGCTATTACCGCTGCCGGTCTGATAACTGCGTAAATCCTCCAGTGTGAGCGTGTTCATCGATGAAAACTGAATCGAATTACACATACCCATCAGCAGCAATAAAATCACCCACACCGCTATCGGTGCCTGTCCGTCAGGTATCGCCAGCATAATCAACACGCCCAGAATACGCGTATTCCAAATCAGCACATTACGATAACCAAACCACGCCATAATCGGCTTGATGGCCGGCTTCACCAGCAACGAAGCCAGTGCAATCGGCGCCACCAGCCAGCCCGATAAACTCGCACTGTAGCCAAAGGCCACCTGAAACAGTAAAGGGAGTAAAAACGGCACCGAACTAATTCCCAAGCGGCTAAACAAATTGCCCGTCAAGCCCAGGCGGAACGTGCGCACTTTAAACAGATGGCCGGCATAAATCGGATCGGGTGCGGTTTTCGCATGACGGTAATACAGCCACATTAACACCGCCCCGCTTGCCGCCAGCAGCAATGAAAACGGCGCGGCATTAGAATGAGACACAATTTCTACCGACAAGGTCAGCGCACACGCTGCCGCAGCAAACATCAGAAAACCGCTTAAATCCAACGCCGTTTTCTCACCTTTGACATCAGGCATAATTTTCCAGCCGACGATCAGCCCCATCAAGCCAATCGGCAGATTCAGCAGAAAAATCCAATGCCAAGACGCATATTCCACCAAATAGCCGCCGACCAACGGCCCCAACACCGGCCCGATTAAAGCAGGCATCACCGCATAATTAAACGCATTGAGTAATTGTGATTTTTCATACACACGCAAAATCGTCAAACGCGGCACCGGCACCAGCATAGACCCGCAATACCCTGTACCGCCCTGGCCAGCACCAACATCGGCAAATTTGGCGCAGCGGCGCACAATAGCGAGCCCAGCATAAAGATGGAAATTGCAGCGAGAAATACTTTTTTCGTGCCTACACGGTCCACCAAATAGCCGCTTAAAGGAATCAGCAGCGCCACAGTTACAGTTAAGGTATAAACAATCACCGCCATTTGCATATTCAGCGGCGATTCATGCAAATCTTCGGCAATTTTGGGCAACGCGGTATTTAAAATGGTGGTATCCAGCATTTGCATGAAAATGGCAATAGCCATCAACAGCGGCAGCCAGCGGGAGGGTTTCGCAGCTTGAGTCATCATGATTCGGCTTAAATAATGTTTTTTTTTCATCAATATCGAGCATTGTACCTGAATTTAAAGCCTGCTTAAGGCATTCAAGGCAGTCTGGAAAACCGCTGAATTCAGACTGCCTGAGATCTTTGCAAAACTCCCTGAAAAGCTACTGAACAAAGAATCGACGCTATTCCCGCACAGACGGGAATCCATTTTTGAATATGGCAAACTATTGAATAAAATAAGTTTCTGAAATTTTAAGATGACTTCCCGCCTGTGTGGGAATGACGGCTGTTTTGGTTTTTATTGGTGGTTCATCAGGTTTTGCAAAGGTCTCGGCATAAGGTCAAATCTTTCTTTCAAACCTTTAAAACTGATTCAGACGGCCTTTTATCATAATTTTTATTTATAGATATATAGATTATAGATATATAGATATGCCATCTGAAAATTATCTTCATTTCAATATAAACAAATTATCGATTGAATTTAATGATAATGATTACCATAATATGAAGCATTAGAAGGAATAAGCTTTTTAGCTTTTAATCATTTATCCGCAAATTTATTTTGAAAAATTCAACTTGACCTGTTACATCGAATTACTTAAAGTACAAAATTATCCTTTACTCATTACAATAAAGAAATCTCTGCCAAAATGAGCGTAAAAACCCCTACCCCCATTATCCGTTTCGACAGCGTCCCGACCGATGCATATTTCTTCGGTACCTGCGTTCTCGACATCTTCATGCCCGAAGCCGGTATGGATGCCATGACCTTAATCGAGCAGCAAGGCATCCGCATCCATTTTCCGATGGGTCAGAGCTGCTGCGGCCAGCCTGCTTATTCTTCAGGCCACCCGCAAGAAGCGTTTGAGGTAGCCAAAGCCCAATTGGATCTGTTCCCTGAAAACTGGCCGATTGTCGTGCCATCAGGTTCATGCGGCGGTATGATGAAACACCATTGGCCGACTTTGTTTAAAAACACACCTTACGAAGCCAAAGCCAAAGACGTTGCCGGGCGTGTGATCGAATTTACTCATTTCCTATTGGCCATCGGCTATCACCCTGAAGACAAAGGTGCGCCGGTAAAAGTGGCTGTGCATACCTCTTGCGCGGCACGCCGTGAAATGAATGTGCATCTTTCCGGCTGGGAATTGATTGACGGTATGGAAAATGTCGAACGCATCGTACACGACCATGAGAGCGAGTGCTGTGGCTTTGGCGGCACATTCTCGGTAAAACATCCCGACATTTCCGGTGCCATGGTCAGCGATAAAGTGGCTGCATTGAAAGAAACCCAAGCCACCGAAATCATCAGTGCCGACTGCGGCTGCATGATGAACATCGGCGGTAAAATTGCTAAAGACGAACCCGACATGCCGGCACCGAAACACATTGCCACCTTCTTATTAGAACGTACAGGAGGCAAAGCATGAACGCACGCGACAATATCCTGGCCAAGCTGAGAAAAGCCGATGCCTACCCGATGATTGAGCCGAATACCGCTGATTACTACCGTCAAAACGAAATGACCTGGGAAAGCGAAACGGCACGTCTGAAACATTGGGCGGTGACCATGCGCGCGGTGAAAACCGAGATTTACTGGGTAACCCGTGACAATTGGCCGCAAGTGTTCCGCCAGGCCGCCGAAGAAAAAGGCCTGAAAAACATCTTATTGCCATTACAAACTTCAGACGGCCTCAAAGCCCAAGCCGCCTTGGAAGCCAGCAACATTCAAACCTTGTCGTTCGACCGTAAAATCGAAGACTGGAAAGACGAATTTTTCCTGCAAGTCGATGCCGGTTTCAGCGGCTCAAAATGCGGCATCGCCCGCACCGGCACCATCATGCTGGAATCGAGCCCCGAGCAACCGCGCAGCTTAAGTTTGGTGCCGCCGGTGCATTTCTGCCTGTTTGATACCAGCAAAATGTATGGTGAATTCCACCACGCCGTTGAAGGCGAAAAACTGGTTGAAAACGGTATGCCGACCAATATCATTCTCATCTCCGGCCCATCGAAAACCGCCGACATCCAATTAACGCTGGCCTACGGCGCGCACGGCCCGCGCGATTTGGTGGTGCTGGCAATTCTGCCCGACCACATTTCACCTGCCGATTTGGAGGAAACCGCATGAGCAGCCAAACCATCCGATTCCACATGAAGCCGGAAACCTTCAAACAAAACACCGCCATTTCGCTGCAGGACAAACCGTTGCGCAAAAGCCTGCGCACGGCGATGGATATGCTGATGACCAAGCGCAAAGCCGTGTTGTCAGACGAAGAAGAATTGCAAACCCTGCGCGATTTGTGCGAACACATCCGCCAACGCTCGCTGTCACGCCTGCCTGATTTGCTGGAGCAACTCGAAGCCAACCTCACCCGCTTGGGTGTAAAAGTACACTGGGTAGAAACCCCTGCCGAAGCCTGCACCATCATTCACAATATTATGAATGCCCACAACGGCAAATTAATGGTCAAAGGCAAATCGATGGTCAGCGAAGAAATCGAGCTGAACCATTATTTAGAAGACAGAGGTATTCGCGCGGTAGAAAGTGATTTGGGCGAATTCATCGTTCAGATGGCCGGCGAAAAGCCGACCCACATTGTGATGCCCGCTATTCACAAAACCAAAGAGCAAGTCAGCGAATTGTTCCATCAAAACTTAGATACCCCGCTGACCGATGACGTTGACCAGCTCACCGGCTTTGCCCGCATGGCTTTGCGCGATATTTACCGCACTGCCGACGTGGGCTTGAGCGGTGTGAACTTTGCCGTCGCCGAAACCGGTACCTTATGTTTGGTTGAAAACGAAGGCAACGGCCGCTTGTCAACTACCGTGCCGCCGGTGCATATTGCCATTACCGGCATTGAAAAAGTTGTAGCCAAATTGTCAGACGTGCCGCCGCTGTATAGCTTGCTGCCACGCTCCGCCATCGGTCAAAACATCACCACTTACTTCAATATGATTACCGGCCCGCGCCGCAGCGAAGAGCTGGACGGACCGCAGGAAATGCACTTGGTATTGCTCGACAACGGCCGTACGCAAGCCTATGTTGAAGAACAAATGCGCCGCACTTTGCAATGTATCCGCTGCGGTGCGTGTATGAACCACTGTCCCGTGTACACCCGAATCGGCGGTGCCGCTTACGGTACCACATACCCGGGGCCGATTGGCGAAATCCTGTCACCGCACTTGCTGGGTTTGGAAAGCACCAGCGATCTGCCGACCGCATGCAGTATGTGCGGCGCATGTGTGGAAGTGTGCCCGGTACGCATCCCGATTACCGAACAAATGCAGCGTCTGCGCGTAGAAGCCCAACGTTCCCCAAGCGAAGTGGTACCGCATCCGATTCGCGGCCAAGGTGCCGCGCATACCTTTGGCGAACAAATGGCATGGCGCACGTTTAACGGCATTTTCAGCGGCAAAAAAGCCTACCGTGCATTCGGTTGGGCAGCAACCAAATTCCGTGCTTTAACCCCAAACAAGCAATTGGGCTGGACTGATAGCCGCGTGCCGATGAAACCTGCGAAAAAAACCCTGCATGAAATGATGGCGGAGAAACAACGCCAATCCTAATTTTATATGACTGAATCAAGGCCGTCTGAAACGTTCAGACGGCCTTTCGATTATGGAAACAGGGATAAATATTCCGCTAAAATTTGCATAAACCCCTACTTTCCCACAGATACTAACATTCAGATTTGCATACCTTTGCTCAAAAGCTTATTCCCTAAAATCAACCTTTTTGAGACAATCAATACCGTCAGATCTGCGCCACCTCGGGCAGCATAAAAACAAACCACACACCAACATAAAGGAATCCATCCGGTGAAACGCATTTTCTTGTTTCTTGCTACCAACATTGCCGTCCTGATCGTTATCCGCATCGTCTTGGCTATTTTAGGCATCAACAGCTCCGATGAAGTCGGCAGCCTGTTGGTTTATTCTGCCGTTGTCGGCTTCAGCGGTTCGATTATTTCCCTGCTGCTTTCCAAAACCATGGCCAAACGCTCGGTTAGTGCGGAGGTGATTACCCAGCCGCGCAGCGAAGAAGAAGCTTGGTTATTGTCCACCGTTGAAGCCCAAGCGCGCCAATGGAATTTAAAAACACCGGAAGTAGCCATTTACCATTCACCGGAACCAAACGCATTCGCCACCGGCGCCAGCAAAAACAACTCATTGGTTGCCGTATCCACCGGCCTGCTCGACCATATGACTCGCGACGAAGTAGAAGCTGTTTTGGCGCACGAAATGGCACACGTCGGCAATGGCGACATGGTAACGCTGACCTTGATTCAAGGCGTAGTCAATACTTTTGTCGTGTTCTTCGCCCGCATCGTTTCCGGCATAGTTGCCCGCAATGAGGACGGCAGCACATCCAACGGTATGTATTTCATGGTCAGCATGGTGTTGCAAATCGTCTTCGGCTTCTTGGCCAGCCTTATCGTGATGTGGTTCAGCCGCCAACGGGAATACCGCGCTGATGCAGGTGCTGCAAAATTGGTAGGCGCGCCCAAAATGATTGCCGCCTTGCAACGATTGAAAGGTGCCGCAAGCGATTTGCCGCAAGAGATGAACGCCATGGGTATTGCCAGTGAAAGCAAAGATTCGCTGTTGAGCACCCACCCATCCTTGGATAACCGCATTGCCCGCTTGAAAGCTCAATAAAAAATTACATTATCAAAGGCCGTCTGAAATATTTCAGACGGCCTTTTTGCATTTGCACATTGTTAACAAAATTGTTACGATGGTTGAACTTTTCTACCTACAATAATTCCTAAAAATCCAAAGGAAATATCATGAGCCATCTGCAAATACTGCAACAAAGAGAAGAAGAATTCACCCGTCTGCGCCGCCAAATCCACCAACACCCCGAGCTTGGCTTTGAAGAACAGCGCACCGGCGACATCATTGCCGATTTACTGCAAAAATGGGGCTATGAAGTGCATCGCGGCTTGGCCAAAACCGGCGTAGTCGGTACGTTAAAAAACGGCGGCGGTAAAAAAATCATCGGTCTGCGCGCAGATATGGATGCATTGCCCATTCATGAAGAAAATACCCACGGCTGGTGCAGTAAAATAGACGGCAAATTTCACGGTTGCGGCCACGATGGCCACACCACCATTTTATTGGCGACGGCCCAACGTTTGGCGGAAACCCGCAATTTTAATGGCACCTTACGCGTTATCTTCCAGCCTGCGGAAGAATTGCTTTACGGTGGCCGGGTGATGCTGGATGACGGTTTGTTTGATTTGTTTCCTTGCGACATGATTTTCGGTTTGCACAATATGCCGAAAATGAAGACCGGCGAATTTTACTTCCGCGAAGGCTCGACCATGGCTTCGTCGGATACAATTCATATTCACATTCAAGGTGTCGGCGGCCACGGCGCCATGCCCGAGTCAGGCATTGATGCGACCTTGGTTGCCTGCCACATCACCATCGCTCTGCAAAGCATCGTTTCGCGCAATGTCAGCCCGCTCGATCAGGCCGTGGTAACCGTGGGCTGTATTCAATCAGGTAATGCGCCTAATGTGGTCAACGGCAAAGCCTTGATGAAACTGACTGTGCGCACCTTGAAGCCGGAAGTGCGCGAATTGGTGTGCCGCCGCATCAGCGAAATGGCCCAAGCACAGGCCAACAGTTTCGGCGCTACTGCCACCATAGAACACATCAACGGCTGCCCGCCTTTAATCAACGGCCGTGAAGCCACGCGTTTTGCCCGAGAAGTGGCAACCGAATTATTCGGTGAAGAAAAAGTGCATACCGCTCCGCCATTGATGGGCAGCGAAGATTTTGCCTTTATGCTGGAAGCTAATCCTAACGGAAATTACTGTTTCGTCGGCAACGGTGACGAACCGGGCGCGTGTATGGTGCATAATCCGCTTTATGATTTCAATGATGAGATTATTGTGCCGGCAGCGGCCTATTGGTGTGCATTGACTGAAAAATATTTACGTTAATCTTTCAGACGGCCTATCTGCGTCTTCAGGCCGTCTGAATATATTTTAGGATGTATCACTATGCAAAACCATTCTCAACCATTTGAAGGCAACGACCGGCTGCTTTTCGGCATGGTATTGGGGGTGCTGACGTTTTGGCTGTTTTATCAGGCCGTATTTAACGTCGCCCCCGACATTCAGCGCAGCCTTGCCATGCCCGATACGTCGCTCAATGCGGTGATTAGTTTAGGCTCGCTGTTTTCCGGTTGCTTTATCGTATTGATGGGCGGGCTGGCGGATAAATTCGGCCGCGTGCGCCTGACTTATATCGGCTTTCTGCTCAACATCATTGCCTGCTTATTTTTGTATTTCGCCCAAGGTCCTGTCAGCTTCGGGCTCGGACGTGTGTTTCAGGGCTTGGCTTCGGCCTGCATCATGCCGGCCACGCTTTCCGTCATTAAAAACTATTACCACGGCGCGGCGCGGCAGCGGGCGTTTAGCTTTTGGGCAATCGGTTCGTTCGGCGGCTCGGGTTTGTCTTCTTTTGTCGGCGGCACCATCGCCACTTATCTAGGCTGGCAGAGTATTTTCTTACTCTCGATTGCGATTTCCATCATCGGCATGCTGCTGATGCGCGGCACACCGGAAAGCAAATCGCCGCAAACCGCGATCCGCCGCTACGATTACACCGGCCTGTTTTCCTGCGTATTAGGCTTACTCGCACTCAATTTATTGATTACCAAAGGTTTCCGCTTAGGCTTTAGTCATCCGTTCAGCTTAGCCATGCTGGCCAGCTTTATCGTGATGGCCATTGTGTTTTTCCTCACTGAAATCCGCTTAAAATCGGCGGCTTTTTTGGATTTTTCACTGTTTCAAAACCGTGGCTACAACGGTGCATGTTTATCCAATTTCCTGCTCAACTGCACCGCCGGCACCATTTTCATCATCAACACTTATCTGCAAAAAGGTCACAGTTTAACGCCGTTTGAAGCCGGTCTGAAATCTCTGGGCTATTTGACCATGGTATTAATCATGATTAGGGCCAGCGAGAAACTGTTGCAAAAATTCGGCTATAAAAAACCTATGTTTATTGGCGTGTTGATTACCGCCACAGGCATTTTGGGCTTATCCATGACCAATGTCAGCCACGAAACCTACATGGTTCAAGTGGTGATTTCGTTTGCGCTGTTCGGTTTCGGCTTGGGCTGCTATGCCACACCATCAGCCGATTGCGCGATGGTGAATGCGCCGTTTGAGAAAGCCGGTGTCGCGGCCGGGGTATATAAAATGGCGAGTGCACTCGGTGCATCTTTCGGCATTGCCAGCGGCGCCACGGTGTTCAGCGCCTTGCAAGCATCAGGCGTACACCAAGCTGCACAAGCTGCTTTATGGTTGATGTTGGTACTCGCTTTGCTTTCCTGCTTATCTATTGCGCTACTGATTCCTCGAGATGGTGGCAAATCTAATCAGGCCGTCTGAAAGCTATCGGAGAATGTGGAACAATGCCGTCTGAAACTCTGTTCAGACGGCATTGTTATCAGCCGATTATGGCCGCGGTGTCATCATCAAAACTTTCTCATTTTCCGCCGACCACATCCATTTCGCCGTTTCGCGCAACCGGTTACGGCTGAAAGTTGCCGGAATATTGGGAACCTCGGTCAAATAACGCGCATCGCCGTAGTTTTGATGGCTGGTCACCAAACGTTCCAACCACAATTCGGGCTTAAGGCGGCGGGCATTTTCCTGTTCGACAAAGAGCTTGCGCAAATTGCGCGCTTCGCTAAAGCCGATATTGTCAGGCAAGCCGTTCAACACCTTTTGCGCTGCCTGCCAAGCGGCTTGAGCCTGTTCGCTTGACGCATTAAACGACAGGTGGCTTTGCATGCGGTTTTGCCCGATATTCGGCTCAGCCTGAAATTTCACACCGTAAACACTTTGCTGTTTGCTGCGTAATTCATTTTTCAAACGTGCATTGGCGATATTGTTCAACAGCTTGATTTGCTCATATTGCGCCGGTGAAAGTTTCGGCAGGGTTTGCCACGACAAGGCTTGCACATCCGTGCCTTGCGTATCGTTAACGGCAATTTGCTGCATTTGACGACCGCTTTGCCAAGGATATTTAGTCGGCTGCACGGCTTGGCGCGGAATATCGGCTAAATATTGCGCTACCCAAGGCTTCACGTTTTCAATCGGCAGATTGCTGACGATGTAGTAAGTAGTCGGCGCAATAGCCAGCGTTTGCCATTGTTGTCGGAAAGCGGCTTCATTCAATTCATTATAAGCGCGGCTTTCAGACGGCATCAGCGCATTGCGGCCATATTGCAGCGTGTTAAAGGCATCGCGTTGCCGACTTGATTTGGCATATTGCGCCACCTTAAAGCGCGACTCTTCCCGCTTCACAGCCTGTTGCCAGCCGCTCAAATCAGGTGCAGTCTGCTGTTGCCGGTAAAGCTGCAACACCGGTTGCAACGCGCTTTTGGCTGCTTGCGCATCGGTGGTTTGGTGATAACCATCCAAACGGAAACGGTATTGTTTTATGCCCTGCTTTTGCTGCCATTGTTTGAAATTGGCCGCCCCCATCCCCTGCGGTGTTGAACGTGCCAACACATCGGCCAAAATCTCTGCCTGCCAGACCCGTTGCGGCTGATTCCAATAGCCGACATTGGATAAGGCTTTGAAATACAGGTTGTTTCCTGCCATCGGCAATTTCATCACCACTGCCGTATCACCGTTGCTTAAAGTCAGGTAATGCAGGTTTAATTTGGCATCATGGCGTTCGGCCACAATTCTGCCGCCTTGGTTTTCAGCAAAACGCGGTTCGCTTAGGCCGTCTGAACTGCTTTCAGACGGCCTGATCACATGATTCAATTTCGATACTTCAGGTAATTTTACTTTCTCATCTGCCTGCGCTTGCACCTGAATCATTTTATCGGGCGCGTTCAACCAACCGGCAATGCGCTCATTCACCACTTTGGCGTTAATACGGTAAAGCTGGCTGCGGTCTATGGTTTGGATTTCGGCATCAGGCAGGGGGAAACCACGCAATACGGTTTCATCGCTCATCGCTGCAACTTTACCTAAGTCATTGGGAATACCGGCCTTTTGAGGCGACAAATTACTGTGCAGCGCTTTGCGGTATTCCGCCAATTCCTCGTTGGTGGCCGGTGTATTTAAAATATCTTGGCGCAAATGACGCAATACGTCCAACATTTCACTATGCTGAGTCGGCGCAGTTTCAGATTGCAACACCAAAGCGCCGGTATTGCGTCCCAACGTATCCATTTTCAATACCACATCTTCGCCCGATTGTTGGATGCGGCGGTTGACGATAAACGCGGCGAAATTATCCAGCAAACGCTGATAAGCATGCTCTTCGTAAGCTGAGGCCGGCTGTTTTTTGAAGCGGAATACCAGCGATAATTTGTTTTCGACGTTATCGCGGTCGGCTACTTGCGCAATGTGCCAACCGTTTTGCAAAGTCGGCTCATATTCTTCGTGACGGCGCTCACTCAAGGTAATCGGCTGCAAACTGCCGAATGCTTTTTGAATCAGGGCGGAAGTTTCGTCAATACTTATATCACCCATCACCACCAACACGGCATTGTTGACACCATACCAACGGTTGTGAAAATCGCTGGCGGTTTTCATGTCGGCTTTCTTGATGGCTTCCAAACGCCCAATCGGTGCATACCGCCCTTGGCGCGCACCTTTATACATCAATTCATGCTGCTGACGGCCTAGGCGGTGTTGCAGGCTTTGCTGTTGGCGCCACTCGCTCAAAATCACTTGCCGCTCTTTTTCCCAATCGGCAGCGGAAAATTGCTTAGGCTGCAAAATTTGACGGTAAATCAATAAGGTTTCATCAAGCTGTTTGATCCCGCGTGGTGGCGTCAGCATATAGCGGGTATAGTCGTAAGTGGTTTGCGCATTGAAATGCCGCCCCATCTGCCAGCCGTCTTTCATCAGGCAGCCGGACAAGCCTTGCGGGTTTTGCGGCGAAGATTGAAACACCATATGCTCGGTGATGTGGGCAATGCCCTCTTCTCCGTCATTTTCATCGGCTGCGCCCACGCCGACATTCATGCGTGTCATCAGCCGCTTACCGGCCGACGGAATTTTGAAAATATGATAAGTCAAGCCATTCTCAAGCTTACCGGTGGCATACAGCGATTGATTGGCATAAGCAGGCAACGTCGTGCCGATAACTGCCGACACGACAAAATAAGTGAGCTTCATGAAGAGTTTCCGTTTAATGAGGCCGTCTGAAGCGGCTTTATAATGAAGCATTATAGCCTCAATTTATTTAAAATGAATACATTGAATTGCTTATATTCCTACTTTTTCAGACGGCCTCATCTTTACACCACATCATATCGATGTGCGGAATACCGTCTTCCCAATATTCATCCGAGATTTTGTGGAAACCCAAAGATTCATAAAACCGCTGCAGATAAAGCTGCGCTTCAATATAGATTTCCTGTCGGGGAAAACGCTGTTGCACCACCTGCAAGGCTTGCTGCATCAACACCCTGCCCAAACCCATCTGCCGAAATGACGATACCACCAACACACGCCCGATTTTAATCAGCGTATCTTCTGAGATAATACGGCAGTAAGCGGCTAATTGACCGTCTTTTTCGGCGAATACATGCAGCGCAGCTAAATCTTTATCGTCTACTTCCGGATAAGGGCAATTTTGTTCCACCACGAAAACATCGACGCGGCTTTGATAAATCTGCCACAACTCGAGATGGCTCAATTCGGCAAATGCTTTAATATACCAATTCATGCTGCCTTTCTAATCAATAGGCCGTCTGAAATTCAGACGGCCTTCGGCCTTTGCACATTCCCCATCTTTAGCCCATTTCTTCGTTATGCTTATGCATTGCTCGAAAGCCTGCCTATCCATGATATGTCTGCGCTTTCAGTGCTGCTCCGACTTCGAACTGCGTTCAAATCCGGGGTTTTGCCAAGGTATCGACCTATTCATATAAAATGACTTAAGCCAAGGTATCCAAAATACGGCGCAAATCATTTGCACCAATCTGCCCCGGCGCCGACGCTTTGGCTGCGGCACCGAAGGTCATGGCCGAGCCGAAGGTTTGCCCGCCCAAACGGCTGATTACACCGAGCTTGCCCATCGACATGGTGACAATCGGTTGCTTGGCGGTTTGATACACTTCTTGCGTGGCGTCCAACAAGGTCAACACATCGGCAGCGCTTTGCGGCATCACCGCGATTTTGCAGATGTCCGCACCCAAGCTTTCCATTTTTTTCAGACGGCCTGTAATCTCTTCTTTTTCCGGTGTTTTGTCAAAATCATGATTGCACAACAGCGCTGCCACACCTTTAGCCTTCGCAGCCTGCACCGCTGCTTGCACTTTTTCATCACCGGCAAACAGTTCAATATCAATAATATCCACCAAACCCGATTCAATCGCGAGGTGAACCAAGTCAAAATAATAATTGTCGTCGCAAGGGCATTCGCCGCCTTCTACTGCACGGCGGAAGGTAAACAGCAGCGGCGTATCCGGCAAAGCTTGGCGCACCATTTCCGTTTGCGCCAACACGGCATCGGCGGCAATGTCTAAAAAATCGACACGAAATTCCACAATGTCGAAACTCAATCCGGCCAAGCCAGCAATCGCTTGCTGCAGACCTTCCGAATTTTTGGCCACCAGCGGCACGGCAATTTTCGGGCTGCCTGCACCCAGCGTCACGTTTTTGATTTGAACGGTATTCATTTTTTCTCCTTTATTTTAGAATGAAAGGCCGTCTGAAAGCATAATATGTTCAGACGGCCTTATGAAGGCTAAACGCGGTCAGCGATTATTGATCCACAAACGCGCGTTCAATCAAGTAATCACCACGTTGGCCTACTTTTGGCGACGCGGTCAGGCCGAAACTGTTGAGAATGGCGGCGGTATCTTTGTTCATCGCGGTGCTGCCGCACAACATTGCGCGGTCGTCTTGCGGATTCATCGGCGGCAACCCGATGTCTTCAAACAATTTACCGCTCTTCATCAAATCGGTCAGGCGGCCGTGATGTTCAAATTCTTCGCGCGATACCACCGGATAGTAGATTAATTTTTCTTTCACCATTCCGCCCAAATATTCATGCTCCGGCAACTCTTTGGTGAAATGGCCGTAATAAGCCAAATCCTGCTTGTAACGTACGCCGTGCACCAAAATCACTTTTTCAAACTGCTCGTAAATTTCAGGGTCTTTGGTCACGCTCAAGAATGGGGCAAGGCCGGTGCCGGTGCTCAGCAGGTACAAATGTTTGCCCGGATTTAAGTCGCCTGCCACCAAAGTGCCGGTCGGTTTTTTACTGATCAACACTTCATCGCCTACTTGCAAATGCTGCAAACGGCTGGTCAACGGACCATCTTGCACTTTAATACTGAAAAATTCCAAATGCTCTTCCCAGTTGGCCGATGCCACGCTGTAGGCGCGCATTAATGGTTTGCCGTCTACCATCAAGCCAATCATTACAAATTGGCCGTTTTCAAAGCGCAATGATTCATCGCGGGTGCAGGTGAAAGAGAAATAAGCATCTGTCCAGTGATGCACTGACAACACCTTTTCAGTATAAAATTTTGATGACATGAATCTTTTCCTATGAACAAAAGCCGTTGCCGGCACTTTTTCTAACTGTTTTGAAATATAACCGTTTTCAATCAGGGTACCGGGCTGTTTATGAGGCCAAGCGCCCATATTTCATGGTTCAGGCCGTCTGAATCAATCAGGTTCAGACGGCCTTATGAGTGATTAATCCAATGCTTTGCGGATGATGTCTTTCACCAGCTCAGCATCGTTTTTCACCACTTCGACGCGTTGCGGCAGATCTTCCAAGCCTGCCAGACCGTCCGGACGAGGAATGGTCACGTTACCCACCGCTTCATAAATGGTTTGGTCAAATTTGGCCGCCAACGCAGTTTCCAAGCAAACGATGGTTTCGCCCGCTTCGCGCACGTCACGCGCCACTTTCACGCCGTCGGCGGTGTGTGGGTCAATCAATTCGCCGTCTTGCTCGTACACTTGACGAATGGTCGCCAAGCGGTCGGCGTGGGTCGATTTACCCGATACAAAACCGTATTTTTCGTGGATTTCTTCTAAATGGCCTTTCAAATCAAAGCCTTTACCTGATGCCACTTCAGCCCACAGGTTTTGGATTGTATCGGCATCGCGATCCATCAAATCAAACACAAAACGCTCGAAGTTCGACGCTTTGGAAATGTCCATCGACGGGCTTGAGGTAACGTGAGTGTTTTCGGTGGTGCGGGGTTGGTAACGGCCGGTTTTGAAAAACTCGTCCAACACATCGTTTTCATTGGTTGCCACGATTAAGCGATGCACCGGCAAACCCATTTGGCGCGCAATATGGCCGGCGCACACGTTACCAAAATTGCCGCTTGGTACGCAGAAGCTCACTTTTTGCTCATTGCTGGTGGTGGCATTGAAATAACCGGCGAAATAGTACACCACTTGCGCCACAATACGGCCCCAATTAATCGAGTTAACCGTGCCGACATGATATTTGGCTTTGAATTCGGCATCGTTTTGCACGGCTTTAACGATGTCTTGGCAATCATCAAACATGCCTTCTACGGCAATGTTGTGAATATTTTCGTCTTGCAGGCTGAACATTTGCGCGCGTTGGAACGCACTCATTTTGCCTTCCGGCGAGAGCATAAATACATTCACACCTTTTTTGCCGCGCAAAGCATATTCCGCCGCCGAACCGGTATCGCCGCTGGTCGCACCTAAAATGTTGACTTGCTTGCCTTCTTTGTTCAACACATATTCAAACGCGTTACCCAAAAACTGCATCGCCATGTCTTTAAAGGCCAAGGTCGGGCCATTAGACAAAGCTTCAATTTTGATGCCGTCTGAAAGGCTGCGCACAGGCGTAATTTCTTTGGTGCCGAACGTAGCTTCGGTATAGGTGCTGTTGACAATATCGCGCAAATCATCGCTTGGAATATCGGTAGCAAACAGGCTGATGATTTTAAACGCCAGCTCAGGGTAGCTCAGCGTGCGCCATTCTTGCAGGGTCACCTCGCCCACTTGCGGATAATGCTCGGGCAGCATCAAGCCGCCGTCGGGTGCCAAGCCCATCAATAATACTTCGCTAAACGATTTCGGCGCAGTGGCACCGCGCGTGCTGATGTATTTCATGTTTTCTACTCTGTATCTGTTTAATCATTAAAGATTTCAGACGGCCTGAAGTATTTTCGGGCCGTCTGAACAATATAATTAGCGGTAAATGCGTTTTACGCAAGCAGTCACGGTTTTAGCGGTCACAGTCGCCAAAGCTTGTGTACGGGTGCTTGGATTCAAAACCTGCATCATTTCATTGGCAGTCAGTTGGTTAGGAGCTTCTTCGCTGGCACAGCCGCAAATTTTGCTTTCCCATTCTTCTTGTTTTTCGGCCGACATGGCCAAAGCCACCATGCGCCATTCGTTGCGCTTGTTCAATTCGGTGCGGCATTGGTTTTCCACCGCCATTTTCACCACGCTGCTGCCGATGCCGGTACCGCTGCCCAAGCCGTTGATGGACGTACCTGTACCACTCGCACATGCGCCCAACAATAAAGCCGACACAGCGGCTGCCAAGATTTTTTTCATTCTGTAACCTTCCAAACGGAACATTCAAATCAATATGATAACGGGCATGGCTACCTCGCCCGAATCGCCTGTTTTTAACGTATGCCGCCTAATCGGCGCCACGGTTTAAATTTCCGGCATATTATACAGCAAGGCTCTGAATCATGCGAACGCTTGCGCTATAATATCCGGCAAGAAAACCACAATGCCGTCTGAAACGGAATCTGTCATGAACGATTTATTTACCCGTCAACCCGACGCCCCGCTCGCCGAACGCCTGCGGCCGCATTCTTTAGACGAAGTCATCGGCCAGCAGCACTTAATCGGCGAAGGCAAACCGTTGCGCGTGGCGGTAGAAGGCGGCAAACCGCATTCCATGCTGCTGTGGGGGCCGCCCGGTGTCGGCAAAACCACATTGGCACGCATTCTCGCGCAAAGTTTCCATGCGCAGTTTCTGCCTGTATCGGCTGTATTTTCGGGCGTAAAAGACATCCGCGAGGCCATCCTGAAAGCCGAAACCGCCCTGCAACAGGGGCGCGCGACGATTTTGTTTGTCGATGAAGTACACCGTTTCAACAAAGCGCAGCAGGATGCTTTTCTGCCGCATGTGGAAAGCGGCTTGCTGACCTTTATCGGCGCGACCACGGAAAACCCATCGTTTGAAGTCAATCCGGCCTTGCTCAGCCGTGCGCAAGTGTATGTGTTGCAATCCTTATCTGCACAAGATTTGCAGCAATTAATTGAAAAAGTGCTGGCCTTGCCCGAATATCAAGATTTTGAAATTGATGCTGAAGCACGCGAATTATTGGTGAACACGGCCGACGGCGATGCACGGCGCATGCTGAATTTATTGGAACAACTGCTCCGCGCTGCCGATACGCGCCGTCTGAAAACCTTAGATGCCGCTTTTCTCGCAGAAAGCTTGGGGGCGCAAATCCGCCGTTTCGATAAAGGCGGAGAGAGCTTCTACAACCAGATCTCCGCCCTGCACAAATCCGTGCGTGGCTCCCACCCCAATGCCGCACTGTATTGGTTCTGCCGCATGATCGACGGCGGCGCCGACCCGCGCTATCTGGCACGACGCATTGTGCGCATGGCTTGGGAAGACATCGGCCTAGCCGACCCGCGCGCCTTTCAGATTGCCAACGATGCCGCCACCACTTTCGAACGCTTGGGCAGCCCCGAAGGCGAACTGGCTTTGGCACAAGCCGTGTTGTATTTGGCTTCGGCGGCAAAATCAAATGCGGGTTACAATGCCTACAACCAAATGCGCGCATTTGTGCGGGAAAATGCCAGCGATGAAGTGCCGGTGCATTTGCGCAATGCGCCGACCAAGCTGATGAAAGAATTAGGCTATGGTCGCGGATACCGCTATGCCCACGATGAACCGCATGCTTATGCCGCCGGAGAAACCTATATGCCCGACGGCTTGGACGAGCCTGAATTTTACCAACCCGTGCCACGCGGCTTGGAAATCAAAATCGGCGAAAAACTGGCTTGGCTGAAATCGCTGGATGATGAAGCCTTAAAATAAAATGATTGGCTGGTTTTGAATGATTTATCATCAAAAGGCCGTCTGAAACCCAATATTTCAGACGGCCTTTTCAATGATTTTTTATTCTTTGTCAAACAAATCCACATCAAACAAATCTGGCTCGTGAATTTTAGTACGGCAATCAAGCGTGATGTCTTCCGTGACCCGACAGCAACAAGGCAGGATTTCGCCGGGTGTGATAAAGGCCAACGGAAAATCATCATAGCCGACCTTGCCGCTGATGATTTTCAGACGGCATGAACCGCAATAGCCGCTGCGGCATTGGTACTCAACCTCGTGGCCGGTACGTTCCAGCCCTTCCAGCAGGGTTTCGCCGTCTTGCAGCTCAAAAATTTTGTCATGTGTGCTAATAATGGCCATAGTTTGATAAAAGGCCGTCTGAAAGAAATGCTCAATCCGACGGCCTTTTGTAAGTGAAGTGTTACAGCTCGAAATCGCCCAAATCGTCGGCGTTGACTTCCGCATCGATTTGCCCGATCAGGTAAGAAGAAATTTCCACTTCCTGCGGCGCGACCTGTACATTGTCGGACGACAGCCACGCGTTAATCCACGGAATCGGGTTTTGGCTCGCGCCTTCAAATGCCGGTTTCAAACCCACCGCCTGCATACGCAGATTGGTGATGTATTCGACGTATTGACCCAAAATTTCTTTGTTCAAGCCAATCATCGAGCCGTCTTTAAACAAATAAGCCGCCCATTCTTTTTCCTGCTCGGCCGCTTTTTTGAACAATTCAAAGCAATCGTTTTCCAGCTCCGCTGCAATTTGCGCCATTTCCGGATCATCGACACCGGCGCGCATTAAGTTCAGCATGTGCTGCGTGCTGGTTAAGTGCAAGGCTTCATCACGCGCAATCAGCTTGATGATTTTGGCGTTGCCTTCCATCAATTCGCGCTCGGCAAAGGCAAACGAGCAGGCGAACGACACGTAGAAACGAATCGCTTCAAGCACATTCACACACATCAAACACAAATACAGCTTTTTCTTCAACTCGCGCAACGAAACTTCAACCGTTTTGCCTTTGACATTGTGCTTGCCCTCGCCGAACAGATTGTAATACTGCGTATATTCAATTAATTCATCGTAATAACAGGCAATGTCTTCCGCACGCGCGATGATGTATTCATTTTGCACAATATCATCAAACACAACCGACGGATCGTTGACGATGTTGCGGATGATGTGGGTGTAGCTGCGCGAGTGGATGGTTTCGGAAAACGACCATGTTTCAATCCACGTTTCCAACTCCGGAATCGACACCAACGGCAGCAGCGCTACATTTGGGCTGCGGCCTTGAATCGAATCCAGCAGCGTTTGGTATTTCAAATTGCTGATGAAAATGTGTTTTTCGTGTTCCGGCAAATTGGAATAGTCGATGCGGTCGCGCGACACATCGATTTCTTCCGGACGCCAAAAGAAAGACAATTGTTTTTCAATCAGTTTTTCAAAAATTTCGTATTTTTGCTGGTCATAACGCGCTACGTTCACCGACTGGCCGAAAAACATTGGTTCTTTTAATGCATCGTTCGGTGTTTTGGTGAATGTGCTGTATGACATGGTTAAATGGTCGCAAGACATTGTATTCTCTCTTGTCTATCGTACAAAAGCCGTCTGAAAATGCTCATACGGGCATACTTAAATCGTGTTACTGCTTCGTATATTTGATTAAAACCTCATCGCCCTTTTTCTTAAATTCAAGACTTCCAATATTAGAAATACTTGAGCTCATGAAATAGAGAACAAAAACCAGTTTGAGACAAATAGCCAAACAAACTATGCCTAAGTTTACTGGGTTTGAAGTGATGTTTTTAATAAAGCTTTTTTTCATAATACCTATGAATATGGTAATAATTTATGTAAATAAAGCTTTATTTCAAAGAACCAGAGCTTATTGCTTCAAGCAAAGGCCTTCGAAAGAAAGCCTTAATATACATAAGCAATTTAAAACTCTAACTTCATCAAATCTTACAAGCCCCGCCCGCGCAGCCGTCATCCTGCAAATCAGCCTGCGTATCGTCCGCACCGTCGCGCGTGTTGTGGTAATACAGGGTTTTCACGCCGTATTTGTAGGCGGTGAGCAGGTCTTTCAGCATTTGTTTCATGGAAACTTTGCCGCCTTCGAATTTGCCCGGGTCGTAGCTGGTGTTGGCTGAAATCGCTTGATCGACAAATTTCTGCATCACGCCCACCAATTTCAGATAGCCGTCGTTGCTCGGCATTTGCCACAGGGTTTCGTAGGCATTTTTCAGGTTTTCAAACTCCGGCACGACTTGTTTCAAGATACCGTCTTTCGATGCTTTCACCGTCACCAATCCACGCGGCGGCTCGATGCCGTTGGTGGCGTTGGCGATTTGCGAGCTGGTTTCAGACGGCATCAGGGCAGTCAGGGTTGAGTTGCGCAAGCCGTATTTAACGATGTCGGCGCGCAAGGCTTCCCAATCGTAATGCAGTGGCTCTTGGCAGATGGCGTCCAAATCTTTTTTGTAAGTGTCAATCGGCAGTTTGCCTTGCGAATAAACGGTTTCGTTAAACAACGGGCAAGCGCCGTATTCTTTGGCCAGATTGACCGATGCTTTCAGCAGATAATATTGCATCGCTTCAAAAGTGCGGTGGGTCAGGCCGATGGCGGAATCGTCGCTGTATTTCACGCCGTTTTTGGCCAAGTAATACGCGTAGTTAATCACGCCGATGCCCAAGGTGCGGCGGTTCATGGTCGCTTGATAAGCGGCTTTCACCGGATAATCTTGGTAATCCAGCAAGGCATCCAAGGCGCGCACGGTCAAATCAGCCATTTCTTCGAATTCGTCCAAGTCGTTCAATGTGCCTAAGTTGAAGGCAGACAAGGTACACAAGGCAATTTCGCCGTTTTCGTCGTGGATGTTGTCCAAAGGTTTGGTCGGCAAGGCGATTTCCAGACACAGGTTAGACTGGCGCACCGGTGCCACGCTCGGGTCAAACGGGCTGTGGGTGTTGCAGTGATCGACGTTTTGAATGTAGATGCGGCCTGTGCCTGCGCGCTCTTGCATTAGTGATGAAAACAAATCGGTGGCCGGTACGCTGCGTTTGCGGATGTTCGGGTCTTGCTCGTATTGGGTATACAAACGCTCGAATTCGTCTTGGTCGGCGAAAAATGCGTCATACAAACCCGGCACTTCGTTTGGTGAGAATAAGGTAATGTTGCCGCCTTTAATCAGGCGGGTGTACATCAATTTATTGATTTGCACGCCGTAATCCAAATGGCGCACGCGGTTTTCTTCTACGCCGCGGTTGTTTTTCAACACCAGCAGATTTTTGACTTCGATGTGCCACATCGGATAGAACAAAGTTGCCGCACCACCGCGCACACCGCCTTGCGAGCAGGATTTCACTGCCGCTTGGAACATTTTGAAAAACGGAATACAGCCGGTATGCTGCGCTTCACCGCCGCGGATTTCGCTGCCCAAACCGCGGATGCGGCCGGCATTGATGCCGATGCCCGCACGTTGTGATACATATTTCACAATCGCGCTGGTGGTGGCGTTGATGGAATCCAAGCTGTCGTCACACTCAATCAATACGCAGCTTGAGAATTGGCGGGTTGGCGTACGCACACCGCTCATAATCGGCGTAGGCAACGATACTTTAAAGGTAGAAACGGCATCGTAGAAGCGCTTCACATAATCCAAGCGTGTGGCCTTCGGGTATTTGCTGAACAGACACATTGCCACCAAAATATACAGAAACTGCGGCGTTTCGTAGATTTGGCGGGTCACTCGGTTTTGCACCAAATATTTGCCTTCCAACTGCTTCACCGCAGCGTATGAGAAGGTCATGTCGCGGCAATGATCGATGTAGGCATTCAGCTCATCAAATTCTTCACGCGTATAGTCTTCGAGAATATGGCGGTCGTATTTGCCGGCCTCGGTGAGCTTGCTCACATGGTCGAAAAGATGCGGCGGTTCGAATTCGCCGTAAGCGATTTTCCGCAGGTGGAAAATGGCCAAACGTGCGGCCAGATACTGATAATCGGGCGAATCTTGCGAAATCAGGTCGGCTGCCGCCTTGATGATGGTTTCGTGGATGTCGTCGGTGCGGATGCCGTTGTAAAACTGAATGTGGGATTTCAGCTCGACCTGCGACACCGATACATTATTCAAGCCTTCGGCCGCCCAAGTGACAACACGGTGGATTTTGTCTAAATCAATCGGCTCCAAGCGGCCATCGCGTTTGGTTACTTGCAAGTGAGTGGTTGCATTCATCATCAAAGTCCTAGCTGAAAACACAAGATACGGTATAAATTAATCTTACGGCACACAATATAATGTATTTCAATTTGAACATCTAGTCTTGACAAAGCATGTTTTTTTTGGATTGTTTGCAAGATTCAGACGGCCTGAAGATTTTTACATTTTTACCCTCTTGACAGCCATAATCTAGAAAATTCAAGCCTTGGCGTGAGCGCAGCTGAAGACTCCATCAAATAGCGAAATGGCTAAAGGCTTATGAAATCAGGTAATTTTGATTTTATCGTGCGGCCGTCTGAAAAGGGGCAGATTGATTTTTTTGACTGATTTTTGAGCAGATTTTTAGTGCGTTAAAATTTGTAAACTTAAAAATATGTGACAAACACGACACGTTGTCAAAAAAGGCCGTCTGAAAATAAATTGGCATTCTATCCGATTCTTTTCAGACGGCCTTCTATATCACACACCCGATTCCGATGAGTTTAGGCTATCCGACCAACCGCCGCCTAGAGCCTTATAAAGTGACACCAGCATTTTCGCGTGCGCAAGCTGCGCCTGAATCAGGTTTTCCTGCATTTGGTTTTCGTTCAAATGCGCGCGTAAGGCGTGATCTAAGGTTTTATAATCGTTGCGGAACAGCTTTTCCGTGTCGCTCGCGTGCTGTGCGGCCTGGCGGTGGGCGGTTTGCATCAGCGCGGTTTGACGCTGCATGGCATGCACGCTTTGATAGGCGCTGTCCACTTCACCCAATGCGATCAAAAGTTGAAGGTCATATTGCAGCAAGGCAGTCTGAAGGCGGGCATCGGCAGCGGCAATATTGGCTTTAATCCGGCCATTGGTGAGAATCGGCATTTGAATACCTACGCTCAACAGGCTTGCCCAGCCTTTCAGGGCATCGCTGCCGTCAATGCCGATGCGCGCGCCTTGTCCCAAAAAATTAATGCTGAACCGCGGCAATAAATCGGCTTTGGCACTGGCCAGTTTGGCGGCATAAGCATTCACTTGCGCGGTATGGGCGCGTAAATCGGGGCGGCGCTCCAGCATGCCTTGCGGCGTTTGCCCGCTCGGTGCGGCCGGTTGCTTGGCTAATACATCGACACCTGATGGCGGTAAATCAAAGCGTTGCGGTACATTCCCCGTCAACACGGCAATACTGCGCACATAAGCCTCATATTCGGCCTGCAGCGTGGCACGTTTGGCTTCAGCGGCAGTCAGCCGCACACCGACTTCATTCACTTCATAGCCACTGACATGACCGGCTTTAAAACGCCCCTGCACATATTGCTGCAAGCGCTTGAGTGTGTTAATACTGGTATCTGCGACTTTCAGACGGCCTTGCACCGCACGTGCTTTAAAATAGTTTTCGGCAATATCACCGGCCACCAACATTTGCGCGCCATAGACCTGCTCTTGCTGCCCCAAAGCGGCGTAATAGGCGGCATCGGCGTCGCTGCGTTTCTGACCGAAAATATCCGGCTCCCACGAAGCGGATATGCCGCCGACTAACTGGTTGCCTTTGATGTCCACCGTGTCATTGCCCAATGTGCCTGCCTGCGGAAGTTGTGCCGGCACGCCTGAGAGCGGGTTATCCGCTTCTCCGCGCATCACCGCACCCTGCCCGCTCAAGCCGGCTTGCGGGCCCAAATCAGCGATGGCTGCCCGACTGGTGGCACGTGTTTCGTTTAAGCGGC
This sequence comes from Neisseria weixii, assembly GCF_042658245.1. NCBI lineage: Bacteria > Pseudomonadati > Pseudomonadota > Betaproteobacteria > Neisseriales > Neisseriaceae > Neisseria > Neisseria weixii. The sequence continues at coordinate 137,490 of NZ_JBHSPY010000003.1, read as the reverse complement.
TGATGGCGATTTTGACGTCATAGCCCTGCGCCAAACCTTGTCCAATCAAACGGCTCAGCACCGGATCGTGCCAATGCTGCCACCATTGGGCGATTTGTTCGCTGCCTTTTGCGGCTTCGCTTTCGTTAAACGATTGCGGCACATTAATCTCCGAATGAAGCGGAATCTGCGTACTTTGACAAGCGGTTAAGGCCAATAACACAGCAGCGCATAAAGCGGATATTGATACGGATTTTTTCATCGAATGTCCTTTTTGTGTTCAGACGGTCTTTAAGTATTCCTGTAACAATCAAAATTCAATCTTCATAATGATTTAACTTTTATAATTTAAATTAATTGAATTTAATGATTTTTTATAAAAAAACATAAAAACCTTAACCCTCATATTTTCTCTTATTGTGCAGGATTTTTGAAAAATCGAAAATTCTGTTTGGTTTCAAGCTTTAATCTGATAGGAGACAATTATCATGCAAGTTCTGGGTACCGAAGAAATCCAAAATGTATCCGGAGGTTGGGTTGCGAATGCAGTAGGTGCAGTAGCCGGCGCATATGGTGTCGGATACGGCTATTTAGCCGCGGGAGGCAAAGATCCCAACAAATTTCTGGGTGCGGTAGCACTTGGCGGAGTAGGAGGTGCATTCAGCCCAGTGAACGGTATCCGTTCGGCAGCAATGACTGCCGGAGGTGCTTTTGCAACCAGCGCAATAGGAACATCGGTCGGCAGCCCCTATTTCTAAGACGAACAACCGGTTAACCATGAAAAAATTATGCCTTCTGTTATTAATTATTACCATATCTTCCTTAATTATTGGGATAGGATTTAAATTTTTCTTTCCAGGCAAAGATATGTTTTATTGGCGGCTTGCAATCGGAATGGCTGTTATGGTGATTTTTATCCGGTTACTTAACCGTTAAGCAGTTTTTAATTTCAGAGATATAGCCTTGATACATTGTTTCCAATGTATTCTTCCGAATGGCTTCAATCTGATTCTATCGGGCTGCCTCCAATCAGAAAAAGCCGTCTCATTCTTTGCAGGCGGCTTTTTCTTTGCATATTTATCTTCTTTTCAGATGGCTTGCCTACCCATTGAGGCCGTCTGAAAAATATAACTGTCTTAAACAGCAAGAGACCGGGCAGCATCAAAATGCGGCAAGCCTCAGCCAACGAAGCAAATTTCTTATTTCAGTTCACTATAAGCCGCCTGCAAACTCTTGATTGCGCCAAGGCATTATGCCGTCTGAAAACATTATCCCTGCTGCTCAAGCATTTTTCTAAAACGCAGTAAGGCATAGCCCAAAAAAGCCAAGCCCAGCAGCATTAAGGCAAGCATTTGCGGCCATACAATATCCAAACCCGCCCCGCGGAATACTACGTTTTGCGAAAAATTGGCAAATTGCGTTTGCGGCCAATATTCACTAATCCTTTGTGCTGCTTCAGGCATATTGCTGCGTGAAGATGTTGACCCTGAAAACAGCAGCGTGACCATGTGGATCGGGATAATCAGCAAACCGAATTGAGCCATGCTCGGGGCGACAGTAGCCAGCATCACACCCAAGGCTGCCACGCAAAAGAGAAACAGCCACAAGCCTGCCGCATAAAGCACGATTGAACCATTAATCGGCACACCCAGTACATGATGCACAAGCAGCCATACCGACAATAATTCCACCACCATAATCACCAAACTATTGGCCAAAATCTTCGACATCATCAATTCAAAACTACGCACCGGCATTACCAAGAGATGCTCGATGGTGCCCCGTTCGCGCTCACGAATCACCGCCGCACCGACCAAAATCAAAATCAGCAAAGCTGCATTGTTGCCTTCCTGCATAATCGGCAGAAACCACACGCTGTCGCCATTGGGGTTAAACTGGATATTCATGACCGGCGAGACCGCCGGCACCGAAGGCATGCCGACAAATTCCTGAATTTCGCGATTGATAATCTGGGTCAGATAGGCCGACCCCAAACCGGCCTGCGTCATCATGGTGGCATCGGTTAAAAGCTGCAATGACGGGCTGCGTCCGGCTTGAACATCGCGTTCAAAATTCGGGGGAATTTCCAACACAAAAATCAAACTGTTTTTATCCATCAGCTCGTCGGCAGCTTCTCGCTTGATTTCCACCGGCATTTTAAAATAAGGCGGCAAGATGGCATCACGAATGCGCAGCGACAAAGGTGAGCGGTCTTGATCGATGATGCCGACCGTCGCATTTTTCACATCGGTGCTGATTTGCGCCGAGCTGATAATTGAGCCGGTAAACATAAATCCAATCAATACCAAAAGCACCGGGTCTGTTAACAGGCTGCGGAATTCCTTAAACATCAGCGTAACAATATTACGCAAGGATCTCATCATTTCTCCTTTTTTTTCAAAAGCATACAGGCAAAAACCAACATCACCGCCGCAAATGCCGCAATAGCTGCATATTCAGTAGTGTAATCGGCTGTGTTTAGGCCTTTGGTGAAGCTGCCGACGGTAATGTTGCGATACCAAGAGGCAGGCATGATTTTGCCGAACATGACCGAAGCCCCGCTCATGGCAGAAAGTGAATACAGGAAACCCGAATAATTGATGGTGGGGATAATAGAAATAATCGCCGCCGCGAAAATCGCCGCCAATTGTGAACGCACAAAGCTGGAAATCACCAAACCCATAGCGGTTGAAGCCGTTACAATCAAGACTGTGCCAATCAATACGCCCAGTAACGAGCCTTTGAGCGGCACACCGAACCAAAACACCAACATCATCGCCAAGGCGGCAAAGTTAATCAGGCCGACGCCGATATAAGGCAGCTGCTTACCGATTAAATATTGCGGCACACTGGCGGGCGACGCATAAAAATTGGCAATCGACCCAACCTCTTTTTCACGCACCACGCCTACTGCCGCCATCATCGCCGGCACCATAATCAACACCAGCATCACCACACCCGGTGCAATCGCGTTGATGCTGTTGAAATCTTGGTTATACAACATGCGCGGTTCGACCACAGCCGGCGGATTCAAATTTACCGGCAAGCCTTGCGCTTCAATTTTAGCGCGGCTGTATGCCCCGGCCAAACTGGCGACATAACCTTGAATATTGGCAGCATTAAACGGCATGGCACCATCGATATAAAAAGCCACTTCCGGCGACAAACCACGCGCCACATCGCGCCCGAAGCCGTGTGGAATATCCATCACCATTACTGCTTGCGAGCTTTCCAAGGCCGTCTGAATTTCGGCTTCGCTTTGCAACGGCGGCTGCTCGATGAAATAACGCGAACCGGAAAAATATTCCACCAATTCACGGCTTGCGCTGGTTTGATCTCGGTCGTACACGGCAAACTTTAGATTTTGCACATCAAACGACACGCCCCATGCCATTGCGGCCAGCATAATTACCGGCCCGAATACGGCAAACACCAAACGGATTTTGTCGCGGATTAATTCTTTGGTTTCGCGCCGTGCAAAGGTGAACACCGTTGCCAGCCAGTATTTCAATGATTCGGTGTCGCGCTTGGGATTGGCGTTTTCAGACGGCCTTCGCGTATACGGGCCGTCTGAAAGTTGATTAAATGAGCGCGTCTCTGCCGTTTGGTTTTCAGACGGCATAGAGATATATTCCGTAGAAGCAAAGTCATTATTTTGCCGAACAGATGGTGGTTTTGAGCCAGTCACATGTTGTGTGTCATTTTCTGTAGGAAATGACACAGCCTGTGCGGAATCGGTGACAAGGCCGTATGAATCAGATTCGGCTTGTTTGTTTTCAGACGGCCTGTCTTGCTGTCTGTCGGCCTGAATCACGCGGGCAGCCAATTGTGTGGCCGTTTCGCCGTTGGCCGCCTGATTTGGAAAAGCCGGCTGTTGTGATTCGGTTGAGGTCGGGCCGTCTGAAGCAGCCGACGCAGATTGGATTGGCCCACCTACTTTTTCACCGGATTCGTTTTCACCTTCTGCTTCAATCAAATACTGCACAAATGCTTCTTCCAAATCCGGTGCGTTTTGCTCCCGGGTCAATTCTTCCGGCGTGCCCACGCCCAACACACGGCCTTTGTGCATAAAGGAAATGCGGTCGCAGCGTTCGGCTTCGTTCATAAAGTGGGTGGAGACGAAAATGGTGATTTTGTCTTCGCGCGAGAGCTTGAGCAGATGGCGCCAAAACATATCGCGGGCAGCAGGGTCAACGCCCGAAGTAGGCTCGTCCAAAATCAATACTTCGGGATGATGCAGACACGCTGCGGCCAATTGCAGGCGCTGGCGGATGCCCAAAGGCAGCGATGACGGCGCGGTATCGGCCACTTCAGCCAATTCAAACTGCTGTAATGCGCTATCTACCGCCGCTTTGCCCTTGTCACCCAATTGGTAAAGCTTGGCATGCAAATCCAAGTTTTGGCGCACACTCAGTTCTTCATACAGCGAAAACGCTTGCGACATATAGCCCACGCGCATTTTCACGTCGGTGCCGCCTGCATCAATCGGTCTGCCCAACAATTCTGCCATGCCTTCGGTCGCTTCCAGTAAGCCGGTAAGCATTTTCATGGTGGTGGATTTACCGCAGCCGTTACTGCCCAAAAATCCGAAAATCTCGCCTTGCGGAATAGTAAAGCTGACCCGGTCAACGGCGGTAAAATTGCCAAAACGCTTGGTTAAGCCGTGTGCTTCAATTGCCGGTGGCAAATCGGAATCAGGGGCAAATGGCGTAATATTTAAAATGCCTTCGGTCTGTTTTTCTTCGGGCAGCATTTTGATGTAGGCTTCTTCCAGCACTTCGGTGCCGTATTCCTCCAAAACCGATTGCGTCGATTGGTTGGCCAACAATTTGCCGTCGTCCATCGCCAAAAGCTGCTCGAATTGCTGCGCTTCTTCCACATAAGCGGTGGCCACAATCACCGTCATGCCTTGGTTTTCTTGGCGCAAATCGTTAACCAGCGTCCAAAATTGGCGACGGGACAAGGGATCGACACCGGTGGTCGGTTCGTCCAAAATCAATAAATCAGGATTGTGTACCAGGGCACAACACAGACTTAATTTCTGCTTCATACCGCCGGAAAGCTTGCCTGCCGCACGATCGACAAACGGATCCAAGCCCGTTGCCGCTACCAAACGCGTAATCCGCTGTTCCCGTTCTTGAGCCTTTAAACCAAACAAACGCGCATGAAAATCGATATTTTCATATACGGATAAGGTGCGGTAAAGATTCTGTCCCAACCCTTGCGGCATATAGGCAATGCGGTGCGACAATTCGCGCCGCGCCTCTTTGTTGCCCATGTCACCACCCAGCACCGACACACTGCCTTCTTGAATCACGCGCACACCGGCAATCAACGACAATAAAGTCGATTTGCCCACGCCATCGGGGCCGATTAAACCTACGGTCTGACCACGCCCGATTTCAAGCGATACGTTATCCAGTGCCAGCACTTTGCCGTAGTGGTGGGAAACAGCAGAAAGGGAAACGGCGGTTGTTGTCATGCTTATTTCACTCATGTGGTTCAGACGGCCTGCGTTACCTCAAGGCCGTCTGAAAATATTGAAACTTATTGCGGCAGCTTCACCGCCAATTCAGACGGCCATTCGCCTTCTTGCGTTTTCACAAAACCATTGCCGGTTAAGCCACCTTTCAATAGACGGTTGTAGCGCATAGCGGTTTCAGACGGTACTTGCAATTTCACTTTAAACATCAATTTGGCTCGCTCGCTTTCGGTTTCCACTGATTTTGGTGTGAATTGCGCCTCAGTGGCGATGAATTTGACAGCCGCAGGGAACACGGCATCGATGCCATCAAGCTTGATGCGGGCTTCATCACCGACTTTCAGACGGCTCATGCTGTCGGTTGGCAGAAAAATGTTCATCGACACATCGCTCGGATCCAACAGGCTGACGATTTTGTTGCCTGCTGCAATCACGTTGCCGACTTCGGCGATTTTGTATTCCACGCGTCCGTCAATCGGGGCGCGGATGTTCATATCGTCATTGGCGGACGTGGCGGATTTGACTTGTGCTTGGGCTTGTTCCACCCCTGCTTGCGCTTCGGCGATTTGTGCACCGGTTTGCACCACAACGGCTTGCGCTTCGTCACGGGCGGCTTCGGCGGCTTTCACACCGGCAGTCGCACGCTCATAATCGGCTTGGCGTTTCGTTACTTCCGAACGCGAAACCAATTGGTCGGCCAACAATTTTCGGGCATTGTCTAATTCCAATTTAGCCACGCGTTGCTGCTGACGGGCTGAATCGACATTGGCTTGTGCTCGGGCAACGGATTGTTGCGTCTGTGCTTTGGCGGCTTGCGCACGCGTGACCGCTTCTTGCTGACGGCGTGCCGCTGCCTGCGCTTCTGCCAAACGACTGGAGCTTGTATCGGAAGACAATTCCGCCAACACATCGCCTGCTTTCACATCGTCTCCTTCTTCCACATTCATTTTCGACACCCGGCCGCCATACAGACTGGCGACATCAATGCGGTTTAATTCCAAGCGGCCGTTGGATTGAGCAATATTTTCCGGCAACTTGCCGCTTTGTTGGTGCTGCCAATAATAAAAACCGCCGACAGCCAATGCCGCAACCACGGTAATCGTGATGATTTTTTTCATGATTTTTCCTGTTTATCGGTGAATTTTGCGTGATGGGGAAACATCGCATTCAGACACCAGTCGATGCGTTCGGTAATGGCCTCATCGGTGAGAATATCCGCCACCCGGCCTTTGATGGTATGAGGCAGCAAATCCATTTGGCCAAAGCGCGAACCGATAATCATCGGCGCATTTACGGCCGCACTGAAATAGCCCAAGCGTTGTATATCGGTTGCCGGAACACCGTTGTCCAGCTTGCCGCACTCTTCTAATACTTTCCTGAATAATTCCATGCGTTGCCCGATGGTGGTGCGGATAAAATGGTTGATGACATCAACGCCATTCGCGCTATCGGCAAACATGCGGTGAATCATTTGTAAATTATTGCGGATGTTTTCGGCCAAAACTTGCGCCATGGCGCGCAGCTTTTCAAAGGGATTATCCGAGAGCGCCGCCATGTCGAGATTGGCAGAAATGTCATTGTTGTGATGATTGAGCAACTCAAGAATAAAGGCATCTTTATTGGTAAAAAGATGATGAAACATACCCGAGCTTAACCCCGCCTCAACCGCCAACACGCGCACCGAAAGCTTGTAATAACCTAACTTGGGATACAGTTTGCTGCCGGCAGCAATGAATTTGTCATGTGCGCTTTGTTCAGACATGGCAACTTCCTTTTTATTGGACACCCGTCCAATTATGATGAAAAAATTTTTCCCTATCAAGAAAATTTTTAGAATAAAAATACTTATCATCCATCAATATAACATGGTGTTTTCACTCTTGGGTTTACATAGAACTTTGTTCAAATTCATGTTTTTTCAATAAACCAGATAGGCCGTCTGAAAGCCATGCACGTTCAGACGGCCTATTGCATTCAATCATTGAATAATACTTTAAACGCCCAACTGATATGTTGCTGGATATGCGTATCGGCCATCAGGTCGGGTACATTGCTGCTGATATCTTCCGACAATACCCCATTTTCTCATCACGATATGTGATAATGAGCGGCAGGAATACCGCACCTTTTAAAAACTCATAGCGGTTTTGCAATTCCAATTCGGAAATTTCCAGTCCCTCATAACATTCACGCAGCAAATTAATCAGGCCTAAAGCGATGATTTCATTTTGTATTTTTAAGGCCCTCCTAATGATTTTGACACCTAAGCAGCCATCCAACAGCATACGGTGCGTCCAATCCAAGTTGCAGCGCAAAGCCACCGCCAAGCGCCATACAATTTGACGAAAACGCTCTATCGGCGGCATTTGCGGCGCAAAATCGGATGACAATCTGCCCAACGGACAGGCATTGAATTCCTGCAACATGATTTTGATAAATTCATCTTTATCGGGGAACATCGATTCGTATGTTTGTGGAGAAATGTTGAGATTTTTGGAGATGACTTCAGCAGTTAAGCCGTCATATCCATGGCTTGGATAAAGCTTGATGCCGGCACGCACCAACTGCATGGTGATACTGTTCATGAGATTCTCCTTGTGATTATTCTGTTTTTGATTGGGCATTTGTCCAATCAAAAAATACTATGCTCCCGATATTTTGTTTCAGGCAAGAAAAATTAAAAAAAAGCCGTCTGAATCATGCAGATGCATGATTCAGACGGCCTTATCCGGATTCAATAAAATCAGTTGGTTTAGAACGGAACGTAAGTAGTCGGGTTTACCGGCTTGCCGTTTTGGCGCACTTCAAAGTGCAATTGGTTGCGCGGTGCATCGGTGCTGCCCATTTTGGCAATAATCTGGCCGCGTTTCACGGTTTGGCCTTCGTTAACCATCAGGCTTTGGTTATGGCCGTAGGCAGTCAGGAAAGTAGAATTGTGCTGCACAATCACCAAATTACCGTATCCGCGCAAGCCTGAACCGGCATACACGACTTTACCGTCCGCAGCCGCAACCACAGATTGACCGGCATTACCAGCAATGTTTACACCTTTATTGTTGCCGCCGAAATTGGTAATTACATTGCCCACCGTCGGGCGCTGCCAAGTAATGCCGCTTACGGTGCGGGTTGCGCCGGTCGATACGGCAGCGGTTGTAGCCGGAGTAGGGACCGGAGCAGCTGTTGGCGTATTCGCTGTGGTGCTAGCCGGGGTAGCCGGTGCCACATAACCTGCCGGTTTCACACGCAAAACCTGACCCACGCTGATGGTGTTGTCAGCCAAATTATTCCATGAACGCAAATCGTTTTGGTTGATGTTGTAGCGCTTGGAAATATTGTAAACGGTATCGCCACGCACCACGGTATGCGTTGCCGCATTCACGTCAACCGGTGCGTAAGAAGGCACGTAAGTGCCGCTGGTCGAGCCGGTGTAAGCAGGGGTAGAAAAAGGTGGTACGGTCGGTGGAACATATGACGCATCTGTGGCCACGGTGGAAGCCGCATTCGGATCGTATGGATTGTCGCCGTATGGATTGGCTGCCGTTGAAGTCGGGGCGGTGGAAGAAGTACCGGCGACAACAGGTGCAGGTTGCTGGCTGGCACACGCGCTTAAGAATAATGCCAAAGTAGCCGAGCCGGCATAGAATGCGGTTTTTTTCAACATATGGATGACCTTCGTTTTGGGTTTTCTATTTCTGTTGGGGCATATCATAATCAAAATACGCCCCATTCTCAAGTGTTGCATGGGTAAAATGACAAACCAATCTGCTGATTGATTTGTTTCAGGCTGCCTGAAATCCAATAAATTAAGGCAGTCTGAAAATTTTTAGGAAATATTTTCTTGCGATTTTGTTGCCGCGCCACACTGGTAGCAGTAGCGGTTAAACGCGCTGGTCCGCGTCTGGCAATGTACACACGTTTGAAACAGGCGCGTGCTGCAATGCGGACAAAAATCCATTTGCGGATTGCTAAAATCCAACGGACGCTCACACGCTGGACAAATGTGTTTACTCAAACGACTCTGCGCCAATTCGTAATTTAACGCTGCGCGTTCAGTAGCTGGCAACGCTTCTTGCGCCTGCTTCTGCTCCAAATAACGATACATCGCATTTATCGCGTATTTGCCAACCACCAACGTCCCCACAATCCCCACAAAATAACGCACATAACCACCGTAACTCGGCAAATACGGCACAAGCTCCACAAAAAACGCAAACAGCGCAAAGAAAATAAATCCCCAAACAAACGGAAACCAACGCGAATGCCGCTGCGTTTTAAACAACCACGCCGCCACCAACAACAACGGCAAAGTCAAAGCCAAACGATACAAAAAGATTTTCAGCTCAATTTTGCGGTCGTCTATTTCTTTAAGTTTACGTCCTTCGGCTTCTAATTGTTCGCGTCCGCGTTCCACTTCAGTCATTTGTGCTTCGGTTGCGGCAATTTCTTGGCGAATATGGGCAACTTGATTATTTAACTGACGTTCTTTGTCTATTAGTTGCTCGTATTCTTTGGTGCGTTCAAACACGCGCTCGTTTTCAGAAAGAATCCCTGTTGTGTGGCGTGTTGCCAATGAAGCTGCAAATTTTTCACGTTGTGCTTGCGTTTCGTTTTCTTGTTTTTCTAATGCCAATTTGGCTTGCGCTAGCGATTTTTCATGTTGGTCGCGTTTGGCTTCCCAAGATTTTTTTGCGTTGTCTATCGTATTCAATTTGTCTGGGCTAACGTAACTTTCCCATTCGCGCTGACTTTCCACTTTGGGTAAATCATTGACAATTTTGCCACCCAGTCCAATTAAAAAAGACGCAAAAATAAACGACAACAGCCACAAACCACGTCTAAACCATTTTTCAGTATGGCGATTGGTTTCAGTAAGTGTTTCATTTTTCTTGTTTATTTTGAATTTCATGACTAAACACCTTTTCTTTAATGTATAGTGGATTAAAATAAAAACGAGACAAGGCGACCACAACTGCCGTGTATATAGAAGTACATAAAGGAGTGGGCAACGCTGTATCGTTGCAATTTTAATTCACCAGATATATTTCAGGCTGCCTGAAATATAATCAAATCAACGCATTACAGGTTTGTATTTAATGCGTTTCGGTTTCGCGCCTTCTTCGCCTAAATGGTGTTCTTATCGAATTCGCATTTTTGATAGCTTCTATCAAAGAATACCCATTTGCTGTCGCCTTCACGCACCAAAATATGCGTGGCAATTCTGTCCAAGAACCAGCGGTCGTGCGAAATCACCATCACGCTGCCCGCAAATTCCAACAAAGCATCTTCCAAAGCGCGTAAGGTTTCCACGTCCAAATCGTTTGACGGTTCGTCCAACAACAACACATTACCGCCGCTCAATAAAGTTTTGACTAAATGCAAATGTCCGCGTTCGCCGCCTGACGAATTGCCCACAATTTTACTTTGGTCGCTGCCGTTGAAATTGAAACGCCCCAAAATCGGCCGCGTTTACCCTCGTTATTTCTCTTTAGGCCTTTTTATGCTTCAGGCCGTCTGAAATTTTTTACATTAACCAAAGTAAACCGGTTTTCACGCTTATTCTGAAGCCGGTTTATGCGGCGCATTTTGCCAAAATATTCGTACACCGCTTAGCTCTTCATGTGAAGTCAAATCAATTTGCAACGGTGTCACCGTGATAAAGCCGGCTTCGCATTCACCGAAATCCGTGCCTTCTTCGCGGTCGGAAATATCGCCGACAGGACCAATCCAATACACCGGCTCACCGCGGGGATTGGTCGTCGGCACAATGCTTTGCGTGTGGTGGCGCCTTCCCAAGCGCGTGATTTTGATGCCTTGAATATCTTCCGGTGCCACGGCAGGAATATTGATGTTCCACAGCATGGGCCGTTGCGGCGGATTTTTCAGCAAATGCTCAAGCAGAAGCCACGCGGCTTTTTCGGCGGTATCCCAATAGCGGCCGCTGAAATCGTTTAATGAAACCGCTACCGCCGGAATACCCATCAAATAAGCTTCGGTTGCCGCAGCAACCGTGCCCGAATACAACGTATCATCACCCATATTGGCACCATTATTGATACCGGAAAGCACCAAATCGGGTTGGAATTCCGGCAGCGCATGCAAACCGAGATGGATGCAATCGGTCGGTGTGCCGCTGACATAATAAAAGCCGTTTTCGGCCTGGCGGATACGTAAAGGCCGGTCGAGCGTTAAAGAATTGCTCACACCGCTGCGGTCGCGCTCAGGCGCAACCACGCGCACGTTGGCAAATTCGGCCGCTACCCGTGCCAAAATCGCGATGCCCGGCGCGAGGTAACCGTCGTCGTTACAAATCAAAATATTCATGCGCTAATCCCCGAATGATGATGAATGCGATTGTAAATGCGCGGTTTGGGATTTGTCTATGTTTCAGACGGCCTTGTGTGTTAGTAAGGCCGTCTGAAACAGGCTATAATCTGCACCATATCCGTTTTAGAAAACCATGCCATGATTGAACACGAAATTCTGATTATCGGCGGCGGCTTGGTCGGTGCCGCAGCGGCTGTGGCGCTCAAACGCCAAGGCCGTGATGCCGCCCTGCTGGAAATCCGCCCTGCCGAAACCGATTTAAGCCGCTTGGAAAACGGTTGGGACGCACGCATTTTTGCGATTAGCCCCGCCAATCAGGCTTTGCTGCAATCATTGGATGCGTGGCCGTCTGAAAACCGCATTCAGCCGGTTGCAACCATGGATGTACGCGGCGACAACGGCGGGCGCATCGAATTCAAAGCCGCCGACATTCCCGTGCCGCGGCTCACCGCCATTGCGGAAAACCGTTGGCTATTGGCTGGATTGTGGCAGCAAATCCGTGCATTGGATATTCCGGTCATCACGCAAAAAGCGGTCGAATTGGAAACCGATATTCAAATGGCAACTGTGCGCTTGGAAAACGGCGGCACGGTGCAGGCCAAACTCATCATCGGTGCCGACGGTGCCCATTCTTGGGTACGCACGCAGGCAGGGATTAAAGTGCGCGAAAATCCTTACGGCCATCATGGTGTGGTGGCCAACTTTATCACTGAAAAAAACCATCACGGTACGGCGTTTCAATGGTTTAAAAACGGCGAGGTGCTGGCTTATCTGCCGCTGCCCGACCATAAAATTTCTGTGGTGTGGAGCACCGCCGAGCCGGAAAAACTTACCAAGCTCAGCCCCGAAGATTTGGCCGCGGCCATCACTGCGCAAGGCGAAGGCATATTGGGCAAACTCTCGCCGCTCTCGCCCGCGTTTTCTTTCAACCTGATTTTGCGCCGCCCTGAAACCACGTTTGCGTCGCGCATTTTATTGATTGGCGATGCCGCGCATACCATTCACCCTTTGGCGGGGCAAGGCGTAAATTTAGGCTTCGGCGACGTGCTTGAATTGCAAAAACTCAGCCAAGGCGTAGCCGACATCGGCGCGTATCAATTTTTAAAACGTTTTGCGCAAAACCGCCTCGAACCGGTACGCACCATGCAATACGGCTGCGACGGCCTGTTCCGTCTGTTTGCCGACAACACCCTGCCCGCGCTGCCTTGGCTGCGCAACACCGGTTTGGATTTGGTTAACGCTGCGCCATTCGTCAAAAACCGTCTGATCAAACATGCGATGGGCTTGTGACTGTTCAAACTTTAATTGGGTGATTTACAGGCCGTCTGAAAATTTTCAGACGGCCTTGTTTTATGTCAAAACAGCTTGGAATATTTAATATTGAAACAAAATAAAAGATTATACTAACCGCTGACTTTTACGCTTAAGGAAACATCATGAAACAATATACCCTCGACCCCAAAGCCCTGCTCGACGGCGTGATTTCCAGCGACAACGACCAAGAAATCGTACAGCTTTCTTTACAGAAAAACAATGAAATCCCGACTTACGAAACCGATGCGATTGTGTTATTACTGGTGCTCAACGGCCGCGCACAAATCATCACTTCCGAAGGCACACTCGACACGCAAGGCTTGCAGGTAGTCCGTCTTGAGCCGAACGAGGCGCACAGCATCCGCGCTTTGGAAGATGCCACCAATATTTTAGTCTTCAAACAAAAAACGCATGAATTGGTGTTCAGCAAGAAATTACGTTTCGGCAGCTGCTGCTTGTAAAGTATAAAATCAGGCCGTCTGAAAGATAATCTTTCAGACGGCCTGTTACTTCAATTAACCTTTTAACTATTCATCAACCAATATTGCAGACCGACTAAGGTTTTGGCATCTTTGATTTCATCGTGCTTCAACGCAGCTTTCACTTCTTCTCGGCTGAGTAACACGGTTTCGGTAATTTCGTCTTCATCATTGCTCAAGGTGCTGCCTATGCGCACGCCGTCGGCTTGGTAGAGATACATTTTTTCATCGCAAAAGCCGATTGCGGTGTAGAAAGTGTGCAGCAGCTTCACGCTGTCGGCGGTATAGTTGGTTTCTTCGGCCAATTCACGTAAAGCGCATTCGGCCGGGTCTTCGCCCTCTACATCCAATTTACCCGCCGGCAATTCCAATACGGCTTGGTCGGCGGCATAGCGCCATTGACGCACCAGCACCACTTCATCATTATCCGTCACGGCCAACACACAAGCCGCGCCGGGATGTCGGATTACCATGCGCTGGCTTTCTTTACCGTTGGACAAACGGATTTGGTCACGGCTGATGCGGATAAACGATCCTTCGTAAATCGGTTCGCTGCTGATACAGGTTTCTTTTAAATCCATGATATGCTTTCTTTAATTAAGACAAACAGGCCGTCTGAAATCAATTTTTGCTGCGCTCGATTTCCACGCCCACTTCTTTTACGTCCGGCAGAATGCCCGGTTTGACAATTCTCACGCGCACCCACAACGCATTGAAATCTTCCAAAACCAACTTGGCCACATGCTCGGCCAAACCTTCCAGCAACAAAAAATCCTGTTCGCGCAGACTGTTGCGCACAGCTTCGCAGACTTCGCCGTAGTGTACCGTGTCGCCGATGTCGTCGCTCAGCGCAGATTTTTCCGGCACGCCTATATCTAAATCCAGCACCAGCGTTTGCAGGCGCTCGCGTTCCCAATCGTAGATGCCAACCAGCGTGTCGGCTTTCATGCCGCGTAAAAAAATTTTATCCATTTGCATTGTCCCGTTTTTTGGATAGAATACCCCTTTCATTCTAAGCAAAGCATACAAAATGTACAATGTTTTAGCGGTGGTTTCGGCTTATTTAATCGGTTCATTGTCTTTTGCGGTAATTGTGTCGAAAGCATACGGCATGAATGATCCGCGCACCTACGGTTCCGGCAATCCGGGCGCGACCAATGTTTTGCGCAGCGGCAAGAAAAAAGCGGCTGCATTAACCTTGCTGGGCGATGCGTTTAAAGGCTTTGCGGCTGTGTGGTTGGTTCGGTGGATGGAAACCGAAATCAACCTTACCATGACTACCATCGGCGCGTGTGCAGTGGCCGTGTTGGTCGGACACATGTGGCCGATATTCTTCCGCTTCAAAGGCGGCAAAGGCGTGGCCACGGCATTGGGGGCATTGCTGGCGCTTTCTTGGCCGACCGGTTTGGTATGCGCCATTGTATGGCTGGTCGTGGCTTTCGGTTTTAAAGTTTCCTCACTGGCAGCTATAGCGGCCGCGTTAATCAGCCCGATTGCGGCCTATTTCTTCATGCCTTACCCGTCTTGGATATGGGCTACAACGGTGATTGCGGTCTTGGTGCTGTATCGTCATAAAAGCAATATTATCAATCTGCTTTCCGGAAAAGAAAGCAAAATCGGCGATAAAGCTTCATAACTTTTCCCAATGCAGCCTTATGTTAAAGCCTGACATTGTCGGGCTTTTTTTATGCCTCGATACATACAATAATGTACTTACTCAAATATAATTCGGCTAGAATAAACAAGGCCGTCTGAAAAACAGATTCAATATTTTTCTCTTTATTTCCGATTAAATCATCATGTTGAAAAAAACTGCCAAACTCATCCTTACGGTCTCGCTCGCCGCCATGCTTCCGGCTTGTTCGCTGGTCAAATTCCAACCGCTCGAAACCATCAGTAAAGTGGATTTGAACCAAGGCTATCGTTTTGAAAACGCCAATAAAGAAAATCAAGACGATACCTTAATGGTATTGATGTTTTCCGGCGGCGGCACACGTGCAGCGGCGTTGGGCTACGGTGTGTTAGAGCAGCTCCACCAGCAACAGGTCAGCATCAACGGCCAGAAAAAATCCCTACTGGAAAACGTCGATTTAGTAGTGGGCGTATCCGGCGGCTCAGTATTAGCGGCTTATTACTCGCTGCATGGTACGAATACGATTCCGGGCTTTTATAAACGTTTCTTAAGCCAGAATTTCCAAAGCCAAGTCATCAAACAGGCATTTTCCGCCACCAATATCCCACGCTTGGCTTCGCCTGAATTCGGCCGTGGCGATTTGCTGCAAGAACAGTTTGAAACCTATTTATTTGGCAAAACCACGTTTGAAGATTTGGAAAAACGCCGCAAAGGCCCGTTTGCCATCATCAGCGCAACAGACATGGGCATAGGTGAACGCATCAATTTCACCCAAGAATATTTCGACCCGATGTGCTTGAACTTAAGCAAATTGAGTATTGCTCGTGCGGTAGCGGCTTCGAGTGCCGTACCAGTGGTGTTTGCGCCGCTTACGCTCAATAACAACGGCGGCAATTGCAACTATACGCCGCCGAAACGTATCCAGACGGCCATGCAGAAAAACAAAAACACTCAACAGAGCATCACGCGTAAAGAAGTTGCCGAAAGCATCGCGCAATACAGCGACAGCCAATCGCGCCCTTACATCCACCTGCTCGATGGCGGCCTGACCGATAATCTCGGTATGCGCAGCCTGCTCGACATGACCGAAGTGTATTCAAGCAATATGCTGGTGCAACAAATAGGCACGCATAAAATCAAACGCATTGTGGTGATTAATGTCAACGCGCAAAATCAAATCAACAGCGGTTTGGACAAAACCGCCGTTGTGCCCGGTATGCGCGATGTGGTGAATGCGATTATCGACATTCCGATCGGCAAATATTCGCAGGAATCGCTGCGCCGCTTCCGCGCCTTTACCGACCGCTGGAACGAAGCCAAATATAAAGATGCCAACGGCAATCCGATTTCGCTGACCTTTGTCAGCCTGAGCCTGCGCGATTTGCCTGAGTCGCCGCTGCGTGAGACGGTGTTGAATATTCCGACCAGTTTCTACCTGCCGGGTGAAGATGTCGATAACCTGCGTACCGCTGCCGCCGAATTGATGAAGCATTCCAAAGAATATCAGGGCTTGTTGAAAGAATTATCCACCCAACCGAATGCCGAAGCTTTGTTTAGCCAAACCGAATCGGCGATGGAAAACAATCCCAAAATGAAACCGGTGGAAAATCCATTTTCCATTGAAGAAATAAATCAAGTGAATACCACCGATTCCGGCGAATTTGAATTACCGGCGCAACCATAAACCACACATCAAGGCCGTCTGAATGATTGCAAAAACAAAGACTTCAGACGGCCTTGATGTTTTATCGGCCTTTCAGTTGAACATATAATTTGCTAAAATAGCCCATCCATTTATCCTTTCAGACGGCCTGATACCTTGACACAACGCATCTTTGACACATTTCTTCGTTTCGTGAGGCGCTGCTCGAAATCTTGCCTATTTTTGTGATGTCTTCACTTTCGGCGCTGCGCTAACTTTGAACTGCACTCAAATCCGGGGTTTTACACAAGCCTCAGCCTACCCATTCATCAGGCCGTCTGAAACATTTCAATACACAGAATCAAACCATGAGCCAAAACGAAAAATTAATCGTCACCGACATTGACCGCCCCGTACTCACGCCGCCCGAAGGTCACAAAAAAGTGCTGTTGCATTCCTGCTGTGCACCATGTTCCGGCGAAGTGATGGAAGCCATGCTCGCCAGCGGTATCGATTACACCATTTATTTCTACAATCCGAATATCCATCCGCACAAAGAATACATGCTGCGCAAAGAAGAAAACCTGCGTTTTGCGGAAAAATTCGGCATCCCTTTTGTCGATAAAGACGACGACTATGAAAACGACCGCAAAGAATGGTTCGAGCTGGCCAAAGGCATGGAATTCGAGCCGGAGCGCGGTATCCGCTGCACCATGTGTTTCGACATGCGCTTCGTCAAAGCCGCGCAATACGCCCACGACAACGGTTTTCCCGTGTTCACCAGCTCTCTGGGCATTTCCCGCTGGAAAGACATGAAGCAAATCAACGGCTGCGGCCACCGCGCGGCGGATTTGTTCGACGACGTGGTGTATTGGGATTTCAACTGGCGCAAAAGCGGCGGCAGCGCACGCATGATTGAAATCAGCAAGCGCGAAAACTTCTACCAACAGGAATACTGCGGCTGCGCTTATTCCCTGCGTGATTCCAACAAACACCGCAAATCACAAGGCCGCATTCCGATTAAAATTGGCAAGCTGTATTACGGCGATGAATCAACGATTTACGAGCCGCAAGCGATTAAAGTGGATAAATAATACCGGTTTTAAAATAAGTCGAGACCTTTGCAGAAACTAATGACGGCAATTTTATGTGTACTGGCTTTTGAAGGAGCTTTTCTTACAGCTCAGGCCGTCTGAAAGATAAAATCTTTCAGACGGCCTTTTATATTCATTAATCTTTAAGCCAACACCTTCTTCGCTGCTTCTATCCCCCAATAAGCCGCCTCTTCAAAAACCGAATAGCCGCTTAAGTCACTGTGGGCAAACAATAATTTGGAGTGATGCTGCCGCAGCGCCAGTAAGTTTTCATCGTCAAGATAGCCGACTTTCGGTACGCTCATGGCATGGCCGCGCAAAGTGAGGTCGATGTGGCCGACATGTTGCCAAAATGATTTGCCGTACACGCTCAATAAATCTTGGGCAGCCATATCCAACAATGCTTGGTCGTCGCCCCTCTGCAGCCAACGGCGGATGTTTTGCGGGGTGTCGTGGTTAAGCGCAGTGTAGGCGGTGAAAATGGTGTGCTCAGGTTTGTCCACGCGGATATGTTGATGCGTGGCCACCACATAGCCCAGCGACGGGCTGCCGTAAACCACGTTGTCCCACGCTAATTCGCTGTTGCCTTGTTCTTTGGGAAATCGGTTGAGCACAAAATTAGCCACCAGCCACGGGGCGTATTCGGGCGTGTGCAAACCATATTGCTGCGGTGTGTCGATGATGCGCGCCGCCACCATTAAAGGCATGGCGCTGATGACATGGCGGGCGGTGACGGCATAGGTTTCGCTACTGGCATGGTCGTACAACAAAACGTCCACGCCGTCTGAATGCTCACGAATCTTGACAGCGGTTGCCTCGACAGAAGCCGGCTGCGACAATCGGATTATGTTTTCAGACGGCCATGAATGCAAAGTTTGCAAGCTGCTTTTTTCGCGTAACTTGGCCGACAAATACGCCAAGCCCTGCGGCCAAGTCAACACCGTATCAGCGCTGTTGCGGCTGGCAAAATAATGCAATCCGGCAAACGCCGACACTTGCCCAATCCCCTGCCCGTAATCATCGCGGCAGCAGTAATCGAGATACCAGCGCAAGGTCGGCGATTGGTAACGTTCCTGATTCAGCCATTGCGCAAAAGTCAGTTTATCGAGCGCGCGCCATTGTGTATCTTGAGAAGACAAAGCAATGGGAATGGCAAAGATTTTTTTGCCGTCACTACCGTAGGCATTTTTCAGACGGCCTATCAAAGCAAAAAAGCGGCGGCTGTCGTCATCGTCTTCAGGCAGCAAATCCGCCTGCCACATTTGACCGTAAAATAAACGCGCTTCGGGCGCATGCACCAAATCCGTCTCGCGATAGCTGCCGTCGGCCTGCAAAATATCAAAGTCGCTCAGCATATCGTGGATATGGCTGCTTTCTTTTGACGGCATGGCCAAATAATGCGCACCGCGGGGGGCAATCAGGCTGTCTGAAAAACGGTAGGCGGCATTGTTACCGTCCGGCTCAAAACCTTCAGCCAGCAATATATCTCGGTGGCCGTGTTTCGCCAAATACCACAGTGCGCTCAAGCCCGCTGCACCGCTGCCCAAAATCAGAGTATCGCATTGATAATGTTTTTTCGGTTCAACCGACAATTTGCCGTCACGCAGCAAATGCCCCATCGGCAAACCGACACGGTTGACCGATACCGTCGGTGCGTTATTCAAATGGCGGTAGCCGAGATAGGAAAACAGGGAGGCGGTGGTTAAGGCTGCGGTATAGCCGAGAAACTGGCGGCGGGTGGTGTTCATGGGTGGTGTTCGGAAGAAAGGTTAAGGCCTGAGATTTTTGAAATCATCCTGTTAACGTCAACGTATATAAAAACGACGTCATTACCGCAAAAGCCGGAATCTATCTTAAAATTTGAGATAGATATTTATGCAACAACTTGCCGCACTCAAAAATGGATTCCGGCCTTTGCGGGGATGACATTGTTTTGTTTTTGGGCATTGAACATTTAAGCATGCTTTAGCCAAAGTCTCAGACCGTCTGAAAACTGCCTTAATGAATCAAAAATCAGCCCAAACCGCTGCCACGGCGGTGTACCGTCCATTCGCTGTGCCTGGCCTGTAAAGCTGATTGCAAGAGTTGGTGCACGGTTTCCAGCTCGCTGCTGCCGCAGACAAACGCGTCCACCGCGGCAAAACCGTGCTCCGGCCAAGTGTGGATGCTGATGTGTGATTCGGCCAATAACAATACACCGGTCACACCGCCTTCGCCGCCGAAGGTGTGAAAATGGCTGCCGAGTATGGTCGCATCCACTGCTTGCGCTGCTTCGGTAAGCCAGTTTTTCAGACGGCCTTCGTCTTTCAGTGATTCGACATGGCAGCCGTATAAATCCAGCAAACCGTGGTTTTCGGGCTGCATTATTTGTGTCCTCCGGCCGAACCGCCGACATAGCCGCCCACATAGCCGCCGCCGTGGGTACGCGAGCCGCCGGAATCACTGTCGCTGACGATGGAATAATTGTTGAGCGTCACCATCAGCACAATCAGCGAAGCAAACATAATATAAGCGATTTTAGACATGTTGTTTTCCTAATCGTCGTCGCTGCTGCGGCCTAAAAACCAAATAAATGCGATACCGATGATGGTCGGAATCATCGATTCGTCAAACATTTGCTCCGAGTTCATCATCAGCCATGCCGGTGCGTTAACCAACAGCAAAATGCCCACCATCAATAAGCGCAAGCCGTTGCTCACGCCGTCGGAGCGCATATTGGCGGTGTATTGTGGGGCGCGGCTTTGTGTCAAACCGAAGGCTTGGACGATTTCATCGTAGCGGATGGGTGTGTTTTTACTCCACGCCAACTCATTTGGCGACAATGTGGCACTCAATTTGCCGCTGCCTTGGCGGTAATCGGTGTAATAGTTCAAATCGCCCTGCCGCACCTGCCAATAAAACGCGCCTGCCGCCACTTCGACACGGCCGCCGTAATCGTAAAGCTTTTCGCAACCTTGCGGCTGGTTGTATTGGTTCAAGCGCGGCCATTCGTTGAGTGTTTCGGCGATGCTCCATTCGCCGTCTTCCGTTTGCACCAACCAGTTAAACCCGTGCTGCGGGTGATACAGTAAATATTCCACCCACCAGCTCTCCGGTACCAACGCGTGAGTGGCCATGCCGAACATTTTGTCAAAGGTTTCCTGCGCGTCGGTTTCGCTGTAACGCACCGCACCCATCACATAATAATCGCGGTTTTTCAGACGGCCTTTGCTGCCCACCGGCAGCATAAACAGCTTTTCCTGCGCCTGCCGCATGTGGTTGGCTTCAATCAGATTGATTTTGTCTTCACTTGCCTGCAACCGGCTGGCGCAACTCGGGCAGACAATATGCTCGGCCATACCGTTGACCCAATGCACCGGTGCGCCGCAATTCGGACAATCTTCCGCCTGCCGCGAGCCTTTCAGACGGCCTGCGGTTTCGCGGATTTGATCGTCGCTGCGGGTATGGGCCAAATACAAATCATCGAGTTTGACCGTGCGGCCGACAAAGGCTTGCGGCTCGGCTTCGGCATAATCCAAGGTCAGAAACAGGTTTTCGCAACGCCAGTCGGCCACGCGGCTGACCGTTTCGCCCTGAATCCGAAACGGCAATTCGCCCTGAGCCGCAGCCTGGCTCAAGCTGATTTCACGCACGTCGGCCACCATAAACTGCTTGCCGTTGTGGTTTAAGGTGCTGAATCCGGCACGAATATCGTGAAACTTCGGCGCTGATTCGGGCAAGCGTTCGGCCATGGTCATCACATACAAATCACCTGCTTCCGACAACCAGCCGTTATGCCCGTCGTCAAACAACACATACCATTCGTTCCACACCCCGCCATCATAACGCGCCTGCAGCCGGCCGATAATCGAAAACCCGCGCAGGTAACGTCCCGTCGTGCCGATTTGCAGCGGGCTGAAATCTTCCAGCAGCGCGGAATCGCGGCCGGTATCGACGATGCTGTCGTCTTGACGCACCAGCATGCTGTTGCAGTAGCCGCACACCAGCGTCACCGCGGTGGCCGAATACGCTTCTACCGGTGCGCCGCAGCTTGGGCAATCGGTTTTGAAAAATGGCGTTGTTGACATGGATATTTTGTTTTATCGGGAAAGTTCAGACGACATGGTGAACGGCTGAAGTCTCTTTTTGTTTTAATGATTGAACATGATGTTCAATCCGCTCAGGCGTCGCTTCAAAATCAGGGTTTGATAAAATTCTACAAAATTCAGTGCATTGCTCAATACTGAAAACTTCCTTGTCATGTTTCTGAACATAAGGAATAAAATCAGAAACCAAACATACATTTTCCGGAAATGTTGTTTTCAACTGACAATTACGATGAGTAAATGCAACAATCGAATGGAATTCTTTGTCCGAAAGCCCTAACAATTTAGATAATGCTTTGATATGCTTATAATTTTGCCTTAACGGATTTTGAAACGAAAACTTACTGCCGGAAGGTAAGGTATGCGTCCATCTAGGTTGATTTGGCGCCCCGAAAATCCAACCTTGAAAATATTTTGCTTCAATCACAAAAATTCCATAAGGTGAAATAACAATATTATCGATTTGTGTACTACCACCATCTATAGGCACAATTAGATTATGAAAATAACGGTAACGTGCTGTATCAAGCTTTGATAAAACTTGTACTTTAATAATCTGCTCGCCTATCGCACCTTTAAGTGCAGTTTTTTCTTCCTTATTTAGATTACTTTGCTTCTTTTGATTGCTATTTTGTCGTGTTTTTTTGCGTCTACTCGGCTGATTAGAGCCCTTTCCAACCAACAGCATACACACAAAACAAACCACAATGACAAAAATAATTAGACTTTCCATTGTGTTGTTTTCCCCCAACGGTGGCCGTCTGAACACCAAAACCTTTTCCGACGGCCTATTCATCTTTGCCGATTAATTTTTTCAACACTTCGGCTTTGGCTTGGTTGTAGTCTTCTTGCGAAATCAGGCCTTCATCAAGCAAGGTTTTAAGTTTGGCCAGCTTGCTTTGCGGATCTTCGGCAGAGTCTGCCGGTGTCTGAACCGGATTGGCCGGTGCCGCTTGGGCTTGGTTCGGTTGAAGCATACCGGCCATCGCGCCGGCCATGGTTTGCCCCACACCCGCGCCGACACCGATGCCCGCACCGATGCCGGCCAAACCGCCTTCGTTTTCTGCGGCTTTGGTAATGGCTTCGGCAGTTTGGTATTGGGCATACCTGCCCAAATCGCCAATCACGCCCATGGAGATTTTTTTATCCAAGGCCGCTTGAATGGCTTCAGGCAGGGAAACACTCTCAACGGTGAAGTTTTCCAGTATTAAGCCCAGTTTGGCAAATTCGGCGGCCAACAATTCGGCCATTTTTTGCGACAGCAGCACTTGATTAGCCGCCATATCGAGAAACGGAATGCCCGATGTACCGAAGGCGGTGGCCAATTGCGTCACCACGATATTGCGCAATTGCGCTTCCAGTTCTTCGCCGCTGTATGCCGCAGCCACACCGGTAACTTCTTTGAAGAATTTGGCCGGATCGTTCACGCGGTAGGAATACATGCCGAACGAGCGCAACTGTACCGCGCCGAATTCCGAATCGCGCACGGTTACCGGCTGGGCGGTACCCCATTTGCGGGCAAGCTGCTGCTTGGTGTTAAAGAAATAAACGTCTGATTTAAATGGCGATTGGAATAATTTATCCCAGTTTTTCAAGTTGGTGAGCACGGGCAGCGTCTGCGTATTGAGCGTGTAGCGTCCCGCACCGAATACGTCTGCCGTCACGCCTTCATCGACAAACATCGCCATCTGCGCCTCACGCACGGTGAGACTGGCGCCGTTTTGGATTTCCTCATCCTGCATGGGAAAGCGCCACATCAGCAGGCGCTCGTCCGGATTCGGCCATTGGATGACGTCGATAAATTGTTTTTTGATAAAATCGAATAAAGCCATTTTTTGCTCCCGAATATTAGGTCAGACACGCCGCGTTTAATAAGCCGATAGACACCGAAACCGCGCCGAACAGCGCGCCCACCGCGACATTATTGTTAATCAATTCTTCATTGGCGCCTTTAATCATACAGGTCGAGGCAAAATACACCAAAATCTGCGCCACCGCCGCACCCAAGCCCCATAAAATAAAATCGGTGAAGCCGACACTGTGGGAAATGCTCGATGCCAGGGTCACGCAAAAGCCGACCAATGCGCCGCCGAATGACAACGCGCAGGCCAAATTGCCGTTTTTAATCAGGCGCAATTCTTCGGCGGGTGTGATGCGCAGATAAACCGCGGCAAACACCACCGTCATCGCCACGCCGGCAAGCATGTATTGCAGATACAGAAAATACTGGGCTGGAGAAATGCTCACGATAGACATCCTTTGATTTGGTATAATTACCGGAAATTTTTGCTGATTATGCCATTGACTATGCGCTGCTGACAATGCACATGCCGTCTGAAACGTTGATTTTTTAAGTTGTGTTTTTCAGACGGCCTCAATACCTTTAAAACACGATATCGCCGTCTTATCCGCTACAGGCCGTCTGAAACATGAAACTCAACCGCACGCTTATTATTTCCGTTTTCGTCGTCGCCAGTTGCGGCTTGGCTTACGAACTCATTTTAGCCGCGCTCGCCAGCTATCTTTTGGGCGACAGCATTCTGCAATTTTCATCCATCATCGGCCTGTATCTTTTTTCGATGGGCATTGGTGCGCATTTGTCGAAATACGTCAAAGACGAAGATACGCTGGCGCGTTTTATCGAAATCGAATTGCTGGTGGGCATCATCGGCGGCGTTTCCGCACTGGCTTTGTTTGTGGCATTCGGTTTTTCTGCCGCACCGTTTCGCACTTTGCTTTATGCGCTTGTGTTGATTGTCGGCACCATTGTCGGTATGGAAATCCCACTGGTGATGCGCGTGTTGAACCAGCAAAAAGCGGATTTCAAAGAGTTGGTGGCAAAAGTGTTGACCTTCGATTATTTGGGCGCGTTGGCCGTCTCGCTTTTGTTTCCGTTGATACTCGCCCCTAAGCTGGGCATGGCGCGCTCGGCCCTGTTGTTCGGCTTACTCAATGCGGCCGTCGCAGCGTTGACCGCGCACGTGTTTAAAGCAGAATTGAAAAACTACAAATCGTTGCAAATCCGCGCGACGGCGGTGCTGCTGATTTTAGCGGCAGCATTTTTATACGCCGACCGCATCACCTTCCAAGCCGAGCAACGCTACTTCGGCGACCCGATTGTGTATGAAAGCCATTCTCCCTATCAGCGCTTAGTCGTGACACGTTGGAAAGACGATACGCGCCTGTATATCAACGGCAATTTGCAGTTTTCATCGCGCGATGAAGTGCGCTACCACGAGGCTTTGGCCTTGCCTGCCATGCAGATGAGTGCGCAGCGGGAAAACATCCTGATACTCGGTGGCGGCGACGGTTTGGCCGCGCGGGAAGTATTGAAATATCCCGAAGTAAAAAAAGTCACACTGGTGGATTTGGATCCCGACATGACCGCCACTTTTCAAACTTCCGCCACCTTAAGCGCACTCAACCAAAACGCGTTGTCGCACCCGAAAATGAACGTCGTCAACGATGATGCGGCCAAATGGCTGGAGACCAATCAAGATAAGTTTGATGTCGTGATTATTGATTTGCCTGATCCGTCGAATTTTTCCTTGGGCAAACTTTATTCCGTGCCGATGTATCGCTTGGTGGCACGCCATCTGAAACCGCAAGGCCGTATTGTAGTGCAGTCAACTTCGCCATATTTTGCACCAAATGCTTATTGGTCGGTGGTCGCCACGCTGGAGGCGGCAGGTTTGTACACCGCGCCTTATCATGTTTATGTCCCTTCGTTTGGCGAATGGGGCTTTGTGTTGGCGGCAGCGGACAATGATTTTCCGATTCCCCAGCGTTATGATGTACCGACGCGTTTTCTCAATGCCGAAACCACCGCGGCAATGTTCCACTTTCCGCCCGATATGGCACGGCGCGATGTGCAGCCCAATTATTTGAACAATCAAATTTTAGTCAGCTATTTTGAACAGGATTGGAATAGCGTGATTCGTTAGGCTGAAAACAAGGCCGTCTGAAACATTGGGTTTCAGACGGCCTTGCCTATATTTTAACCTTAGTCTTCACCCCACACTTCAGCAGCGATTTCTTCCACCAAGCGAACTTTCGCCCATTGCTCGGCTTCGGTCATGATGTTGCCTTCTTCGGTTGAAGCAAAACCACATTGCGGTGACAAGGCCAATTGGTCGAGCGGCACGATTTTTGCAGCCTCGGCGATGCGTGATTTGATTTCGTCTTTGCTTTCCAACTCAGGGAATTTGGAAGTAATCAGACCCAACACGATGCGGCCTTTGTGTGGGTTGTCGTTGAAGTATTTCAACGGCTCGAAACCACCAGAACGCTCGTTGTCGTATTCCAAAAAATAGCCGTCATACGCAGTTTGACCGAACAATTCGGGCGCTACAGGATCATATGCGCCGCTCAACAAATAAGATGATTTGTAGTTGCCGCGGCAAACGTGGGTGGTGATGGTCATGTCGGCCGGTTTGTCGGCCAAAATGGCTTGGATGTTTTCCAATGCGAATTGTTTGCTGGCTTCAAAATCAAATTCAGGATTGCTGAAATTGTTGCACAAGGTACCCCAATACACATCATCGATTTGCAGATAACGGCAGCCGGCATCGTAAAACGCTTTAATCACGTCTTTATAGATTTGGCGCACGTCTTCGCAGAATGCGGCTTTGCTTTCATAGACGCCGGTATCCCAAATAAACGGATACATCAATTGGTTCGGGCTGGGAATGGTGTATTTCACAATGCCCCGGTCGCCGACGATTTCGGCCAAGGCTTTGTAATGGGCGATAAACGGATGGTTTTCGTTCCAAGACAACTTACCCTTGCAGCGCGTATTGTATTTGCGCACTTCGGTGCCTTTAAACGCATAAGCCTGCTCCGGTACAAAGCCTTCGATGCCGTTGAGGTTTTCCAAAAAGTCGATATGCCACCATGAGCGGCGGAACTCACCGTCGGTAATCACTTGAATGCCCTCATCCAATTGGTCTTGCACCAGTTTGGCAATTTCTTGGTCTTCCACGCGGGTCAACTCTTCACGGCTGATTTTGCCCTCGGCAAATCCGGTACGCGCTTTTTTCAGGTTTTCAGTGCGCAGGTAGCTGCCGACGGTATCGGCACGCAAAGGTAAGGTTTTACTCATGGTAGATTCCTCAAATGAAGTTTATTTGTCGTCAAGCTTGACGTCCTTCCCTCCCTGAAGGGAGGGAATTCCTACGGCGTTTGTGAACGGCACCCTGCCATTCACAAATCGCTTCGGTGGGTTT
Source organism: Neisseria weixii (assembly GCF_042658245.1). NCBI lineage: Bacteria > Pseudomonadati > Pseudomonadota > Betaproteobacteria > Neisseriales > Neisseriaceae > Neisseria > Neisseria weixii. The sequence continues at coordinate 110,233 of NZ_JBHSPY010000003.1, read as the reverse complement.
CTGCTGCTGACCGCCTTACTGCACGGTTCACTTCACAGACGCTACGGACACGCCCTGCCCTGAAACTTCGTTTTACTGTTGCGCTGCCAAGATTGCCTGACCGCGCTTTAACACATTGACTGCTCCAACTACATCAGCATTATTTTGATAGCCGCATTCCACACATTCAAACAAGCTCTGTGTTAGGCGGTTATCTTTGGCGGTATGTCCGCAAGCTGGACAACAACGGCTGGTATTTTGCGGCGGAACAGCCACCAAATGCCCTCCGCGCCACAATAGCTTATAGTCCAACTGACGGCGGAACTCAAACCAAGATTGGTCTAAAATCGCACGGTTCAAACCCGATTTGGCTGCAACATTTTTACCGTACTGCTCTGCGTTACCTTTGGCAGATTTGGACATATTCGTCACTTGCAAATCTTCCACATACACAATCGCGTGGTTTTGGCTGATTGCGCTGCTGATTTGGTGCAGGTAGTTTTTGCGAATATTGGCAATTTTGTGGTGTAACTTTGAAATTTTGGCTTTGAGTTTCTGCCAATTTTTAGAAAATTTGGTTTTGTTTTTGAACTGCTTTTGCAGTTTCGCCAGTTTGCCTTTCAAGGTTTTGAACGCATTGATTGGTTCAAAAAACTGCCCATCAGACAACGTTGCAAACTTGGCAACCCCCATATCAATCCCGATTTCGCCGCCGTTTGGCTGTGGAATTTCCTGCTCGGTTTCGGTTTGAATGGAAACGAACCATTTGCCGCATTTTTGGCTAACGGTTACGTTTTTCAGGCTGCCTGAAACGTGTCGGCTGTTGCGATAACGCACCCAACCAATTTTTGGCAGCCAAATACGGTTATTGTTTTGCTCCAATTTGCAGCCTTGCGGCAAGCGGAAACTGTCCTTATCACCCTTGCGTTTGAATTTAGGAAAGTCTGCACGTTTAGCGAAAAAGTTTTTGAATGCCCTTTCCAAATCTTTCAAACTCTGCTGCAAAACTTGACTGTGGCAATCTTTTAACCAAACCAGCTCATGTTTCCATTCAGGCAGCAGGTTAGCGATTTTGGTGTAACTGAATTTAAACGAGTTATCTTGTTGATACCGCTCGTTTTGATACGCCAAAGCACGATTGAACACGAAGCGCGAACAACCGCAAAACTGTTTCATCTTGCGGATTTGTTCGCCGTTGGGCATCAGTTCAAATTTAAAGGCTTTGAGTATCTGCATGATGCGCGGTGTTTTTGAAAGCGTTTGTACCGATTTTGAAGCGCAGCTTGTGGAATTTGACGGCGAAGATGACCATGTCCATTTGCTTGTGAATTATCCGCCCAAAGTGTCTATTTCAAAACTCGTGAATAGCCTAAAAGGTGTATCCAGTCGCATGATTAGAAAGAAAAATTATCCCAGCATCAAAGAAAAATTATGGGGTGATGCGTTGTGGTCCCCATCTTATTTTGCAGGTAGCTGTGGCGGTGCGCCGATTACCATTATTCGGCAGTACATTGAGCAGCAAAATACGCCTGACTGAATGCCAACAATTTTAGGACTGCTAGCGCAGTCCGCGCCTTATATCTCCGCCGTGAACGGCGAAGTTTTACGGCGCAGCCTGATAAATGAATTGATTAATGACCTGAAGTCAAAAAGACATGAAAAATTCACGCATTCGCGTAATTCAAATTCATAAAGGCAGAGACCTTTGCAAAACCAGGATTTGAATGCAGCTCGAAGTGAGAACAGAAAGCGCAGACAGATCATGAAGATAAGCAAGCTTTCGAGCTGCGCATAACGAAGAAATGTGACAAAGATGGGAATTTTGCAAAGGTCTCGAGCCGTCTGAACGATACTCTTTCAGACGGCCTGATAACAAATTATCGATGCTGGGCACGAATTTGCTGCAAAAAGCGGCGGGTGCGTTCGTGTTGCGGATTGTCAAACAACACTTCCGGCGCGCCCTGCTCGACAATCACGCCGCCATCCATCACCACCACAATATCGGCTACTTCCATGGCAAACTTGATTTCGTGGGTGACGACCACCATCGTCCAGCCTTCCTGCGCCAGCTCTTTCATGGTGTTCAACACATCTTGCACCAATTCCGGATCAAGCGCGGAAGTCGGTTCGTCAAACAGCATCAATTCCGGCTGAATCGCCAATGCGCGGGCAATGCCGACACGCTGCTGCTGGCCGCCCGACAATTGATACGGATACAAATCGACCTTATCGCCCAATCCTACTTTGTCCAGCAAGGCCAAAGCAGCGGCACGCGCTTCGGTTTTAGCTTTGCCCTGCACCGATACCGATCCTTCCATCACATTCTCCAAAGCGGTTTTGTGTGGAAAAAGATTGTATTGTTGGAACACCATGCCCGATTTGCGGCGCAAGGCCAAAATTTCGGCTTTGCTCGGTTTTTGGGCAAAATCGACTTTTAAAGGCGCGGCATTATCGAATTCGATTTGTCCTTGCTCGGGCATTTCCAATGCGTTCAAACAGCGCAAAAACGTGGTTTTACCCGAACCCGAAGGCCCCAAAATTACCACCACTTGGCCTTTGTTTACATCCAAATCAATACCGCGCAAAATGGTGTTTTCACCGAATGTTTTGTGGATATTACGGATTTTAATCATCATTTTCCCTTACTTAGCCACATAGCGGTCGAAGCGTTTTTCGATTTTTGCTTGAATCAGGAACAATACCCAGCAGAAACACCAATACACCAAGCCCGCTTCGATATACACCGGCAAAAAGTCGTAGGCGCGATTGGCCACCTCGGAAGCGGTACGGAACAATTCCGTTACCGTCACAAACGAAGCCAGCGACGTACTTTTAAATAAGCTGATGAATTCATTACTCAAAGGCGGTACGGATACGCGGAAAGCCTGCGGCGCGATAATGCGGCGGAACGTCTGCATATAGGTCATGCCAACGGAAAACCCAGCCTCCCATTGGCCTTTGTGCACCGACAAAATCGCCGCGCGGATGGTCTCGGAAGCATATGCGCCGACGTTGAGAGAAAAACCGATAATCGCCGCCGGAATCGGATCAATGTACACCCCTACCGCCGGCAAACCATAAAACACTACAGCCAATTGAATCAGCATCGGTGTGCCGCGAATGGCGGAAACATAAAACTTCGCCAAACCCAGTAAAATTTTGTGCAGCCAACTTTCAGACGGCATCACACGAATCACCGCCACGATGATGGCAATTACCATGCCGATGATAAACGAAGCAATCGCCAGCGGCATGGATACCAAAAATCCGGCCTTGACCATAGGCCAAAACGCGCTGATTACCAAATCAGCGCGTGTCTCGGTCATAAACGGCAATGAAGCCAGTAAATTATTTAACACTGATGTCTTTTCCGAAGAATTGTTCACCCAGCTTTTTCAAAGTACCGTCTGCTTGCAATTCTTTCATTGCTTCGCTGAATTTAGCCACAACTTCATCGTTGCCTTTATTGACAATCAAACCGGCACCGACTTTTTCCTCAGCAGGGGCAGTCCATACGATTTTCACGCCTGCGTTCGGATTTTTTTTCAAGTAATCCAATACCGCCAATTCATCGTTTAATGTCACTTCGGCACGTTTTTGCTCAATCAGCATCAAAGATTGTGCCAAACCGTCAACCGGTACGATTTCGGCTTTGGCTGCAGTAGCGCGTTCGCCGTAGTTGCTGGTTAAAGATTGGGCGGCTTTTTTACCGGCAATTTCTTCAACCGATTTGATCGTGCTGTCGTTGCGCGCCACCAAAACCGGACCGCTCCAGCTGTACGGCTCGGATTTATCAAACGTTGCTTGGCGTTCAGGGCTGGTCAAAGCCACTTGGTTGGCCACTACGTCAAAACGGCCTGCTTTCAAGCCGGCCATCATGGCATCCCACTGGGTTTCCTTAAATTCAACGGTTACGCCCAATTTTTCAGCCACGGCGCGGGTCACTTCAACATCGTAGCCAGTCAATTTGCCGGATTTGTCGTGATAAGTAAACGGTGCGTAAGTGCCTTCGGTGCCGACGGTGATGGTGCCTTTATTGTTAATGCGTTCAATCAAAGATCCTGAAGCATTAGCAGCAGGTGCCGTACTTGAAGCAGCAGAACCACCTTCGCCACCGCAAGCTGCCAATACCAAAGCCGTCATACTGCCCAATAAGAATTTTTTCAACATCGCTTGATCCTGTGTGTATCTTTAAAACGGCTATTCTAATGGATACTGGCGGCAAACACAAAGAATGCTTCTGCTATCATTTATAACCAAAACATATAACAAAGCCGTTTGAAACAAAATATTTCAATATTCTGTTTCAAACGGCTTTGTATGGTGGATTTTACATTAAGTACTTGCTCATTTGAGCGGTGTTGCCGTCTTCAAATTTAATCAAACCGACACAGTTTTTGTGTCCCAACACATACGCACACAACGACATCGGCAATTTTCGCAATAAATGGTTGTAGCACTCTGCCGAGCGATTATAAGCACGGCGTGTATGCAAGACTTCGGTTTCTGCCGCCTCTAGCATCTCAAGCTGATTGCTCAAGCGGGCATCTTCGCGGTGTTTCAATTCGTTGCGCAAATGATTTTGCAACTGGCGCAGCAAAGTGGTGAGTTTGCTCTCGGCTTTGCTTAATGTAATTAATGATTCTTCCGACACCGAGCGTTCCGTCCGTGACAATACCTGCTCGGCTTCTTGGCAGGCTTTGGTTAGATTTTCGTTTAAATCGGTGGCATTGAGCAGATAAAGCTGGGAAGCATCCAAAACATGTTTGGCAGCCTGATGACGGCATGACAAGGAAATTTTTAAGGCCATAAAGGATTCTTGATAGTCTTGTTTGCCGGCAATTAACTTCTGCTTGCAGATAATAACCACGCCGGCCAATAAGACAAGAATCAATAAAATTGCCAGCATTCCCATAGCGTTTCCTTTTTTATTTTATCGTGAGTATGTTTCGCTTATTTTTATGATGCGCAGAGATAATAAAACTGCCTTTATGCTGACATTATAACCCAAAATGAATAAAAATTCCCACTGGTCATAAAAAAAGACCGCTTGAATATCTTCAGACGGCCTTTATTATAACCATAAATATATTTACAAATCTAATGAAACTTCTAAATTATCAATCAAACGCGTGCTGCCCAATCGAGCCGCTGCCAACACCACTAAATGTTTGTCGCCCACACGCGCCACTTCCAAGCTTTCCGCTTGGCGGATTTCAACATAATCCACCACCCAACCGGCTTGATTTAGGTTTTCTATTGCCGTTTGCTCGATTTGCGTATATGCAACATTACCGGACTGCAATTGTCCCGCAGCATTTTGCAATTCGCGGTATAAACGCGGCGCTTCGGCGCGCTCGGTTTCGCTTAAATATTGATTGCGGCTTGATAAAGCCAAGCCGTCGGCGGCACGGCCGGTATTGACCGGCACAATTTCAATATTAAAGTTTAAATCTTCGACAAAACCTTTAATAATCGCCAATTGCTGATAATCTTTCTTACCGAAACAAGCCACATCCGCTTCGACAATATTAAATAATTTGCTCACCACCGTTGCCACACCGCGGAAATGACCGGGGCGGAATTTGCCGCATAATTCGTTTTGCAGATGCGGCGGCTCAACGTTGTAACGCTGCTCGACATTGGGATACAGCTCTTTTTCATCCGGTGCGAACACCACCGCCACGCCTTCATTGGCCAATTTATCGGCATCTTGCTGCAAAGTGCGCGGGTATTTATCAAAATCTTCGCCTTGGCCAAACTGAAGACGGTTCACAAAAATACTGACCACCACATTATCGGCGCGTTTTTTCGCTTCGCGCACCAAAGCCAGATGCCCCTCGTGCAGGTTGCCCATGGTCGGCACAAAAGCCACTTTACCGGCCTGCTTACGCCATTCGCGCAATTCTTTAATGGTATGAATGATTTGCATAATTTGAATAATCCTTAAAGGCGGCAAGGCCGTTTGAAAATAACGGCTCAATTATACGCTTAGCGCAGATGATAACCAAATGCCGGCGATCAAAGCAAATATGCCGCCTGAACTATAATAAGTTTTCAGACGGCATGTTTGTGGTTGATTTACTGATTAATCAGCAAAGGTATGTTCGGGCGCAGGGAAGGTTTGCGCTTTCACTTCATCGACATAGGCTTTTACAGCCGCTTGTATACTGTCTTTGCCCTGAATAAAATTCTTCACAAATCTGGCTGTTTTGCCCGGAAACACGCCCAGCATATCGTGCATCACCAGTACCTGACCGTCGCAATCCACACCTGCACCAATACCGATGGTCGGGCAAACCACGCTTTCGGTCACTTGTTTGGCCAATTGTGCCGGCACGCATTCCATCAACACAATCGCCGCCCCTGCTTCATCATGCGCTTTGGCATCGTTTAACAAAGCCTGCGCCTTATCGCCCCGTCCCTGCACTTTATAACCGCCAAATGCAAACACCGATTGCGGCGTCAAACCGATATGCGCACACACCGGAATACCGCGTATTTGCAGAAATTCAGTGGTTTCCGCCATCCACACCCCGCCTTCCAGCTTCACCATGTGCGCACCGGCCGCCATCAATTCAGCTGCTGCATTAAAGGCTTGCTCTTTGCTTTGCTGATAGGCACCAAAAGGCAAATCACTCACAATCATGGCGTTCTTCGTGCCGCGTGCCACGGCTTCGGTGTGGTAACACATATCGCGCAAACTTACCGGCAGCGTGGAAGTGCGCCCTTGTACGGTCATACCCAAAGAATCCCCCACCAGCAAAACATCCACGCCCGCTTCATCCATCAACGCAGCAAAGCTCGCTTCATAGGCGGTAAGCATGGCAATTTTATTGCCTTCGGCTTTCATTTTTTGCAGTGTGTTCACAGTAATCATGTCGTCTGGTTTTCCCGCCTTGTTCAGACGGCCTTATATAGGTTAAAACGAGGCCATTATAAGGCTTTCGTGTCAAATGTGTGTCAAAAAATAAAAAAAACAGCTTAACCACATTCATGATTAAGCTGTTTGATTTTGGTGCCGGCACCAAGAGTCGAACTCGGGACCCCCTGATTACAAGTCAGGTGCTCTACCAACTGAGCTATACCGGCTTAACTGACTGCATATGCATATAAAGCAATACAGTTTTAAACTGGTGCCGGCACCAAGAGTCGAACTCGGGACCCCCTGATTACAAGTCAGGTGCTCTACCAACTGAGCTATACCGGCTAACGAAGAAAGCATTATGCCTTTAACCCTTGCTATTGACAAGGGCTCTGCCGTGAAAAAAATCTACCCACGCCCAAAATCTTTGATTTTAAATTGAATATACTTTCTCTCATTTCACGCTAATCACATAATAGAAATCCATACGGCCAATTATTCTGTAAAAGTCTCGGCCGTCTGAAAAAGACCGCAAAATCTGTTAAAATAACCGACTTTCCCAATATTTCACGATTCCACCATGCCCCAACACCCCTACCGCCGCCTGCGCGCGCCGCAAGCGCATTTACCCGAAGTCGGTATTTCAGAAGAAGGCAATATCCGCTCGCTGCATTTGGGCAGCCCGACGATTCAAAGCTCAATGAATCTCAATCACCCTGCCGAATTGGTTTTGTCGTATAGTCGCGCCATGATGGGCTGGCTGTTGTTTGCCGAAAATACGCCGCGCCACATTACCCAAATCGGTTTGGGCGGCGGCTCGTTTGCACGCTGGATTGATGCCTACCTGCCCGATACCAAGCAAACCGCCGTCGATATCAATCCTCAAGTGATTGCCGTGGCACGCAGTTTGTTTGAATTGCCGTTTGAAGGTGAAAAATTTGAAATTGTGCAAGCCGACGGTGCGGAATATATTAAGGTGTTCCGCCACAATACCGATGTGATTTTGGTTGATGGTTTCGACGGCGAACAGATTATTGATGATTTGGTGAGCGAACCGTTTTTTGAAAACTGCCGCCAAGCGCTGTCGCCCGACGGTGTATTTGTAACTAATTGGTGGAGCGGCGACAAGCGCTATCAGCGTTTTGTCGAACGATTACTGAAAGTATTCGACGGGCGTGTGTTGGAATTACCGGCAGAAAGTCACGGCAATATGGTAGTGATGGCGTTTCAACGCAGCCCGAAAGAGCAAAATCTCGATAACCTGAAAAAACGCGCCGACAAATTCAGCGAATTATACGATTTGAATTTCAAACGCATGTTGGCCGATTTAAAAGCCCACAATCAAAACAACGGCAAACATTTTTATTTATAACATGAAGGCCGTCTGAACATTTTCAGACGGCCTCCCCCTTAATCAAAAGGAAATCATCATGTTGAAACCCGAAGTTATCGCCATTCAAGGCCCGGTCGGCGCGCTCGAAACCATTCACCTGCCTGCCCAAGGCACGGCGCGCGGCGTGGCGGTGGTGAATCACCCCAACCCGCTGCAAGGCGGCACCAACACCAATAAAGTCATTCAAACTGCCGCTAAAGCCCTCACCCAACTTGGTTTTCACTGCTACCTGCCCAACTTGCGCGGCGTGGGCAACAGCGGCGGCAAGCACGACTACGGCAAAGGGGAAACCGATGATTGCATCTGCGTCATCGATTACGCCCGTTCGCAGCATCCGGAATTGGAACAATTTGTGTTGGCCGGTTTCTCGTTCGGCGGTTATGTCGCCAATTTCACCGCACAGGAGCGCGAGCCGGATATGCTGTTGCTGATGGGCGCCGCCCTGCGCCACTACACAGACCGCGCCGAGCCTGAAGCGGCACCGAATCCCAACAAAACCTTAATCATTCACGGTGCGGAAGACGAAGTGGTCGAAATCGGAAAAGTGTTGGCATGGGCCGAACCGCAAGATATTCCGGTGATTGCTATTGCCGGATCTAGCCACTTTTTCCATGGCAAACTGATTGTTTTGCGCGATACCATCAGCCGCTTCGCGCCAATAATTTTGGGGTAAGTTGATATTATGAAGCAGGCCGTCTGAAAACCATTGGGTTTCAGACGGCCTGATATTTTTGTAAAACTCGTAAACTTTTAGAAATCTTTTACACCGTCATTCCCGCGCAGATGGGAATTCAGGCCTATGGGTTTCAGGAATTATGAACTATTACAGTAATTTAAAGTTCTTCGCTCCGGCCTGCGCGGGAATGACAAACATTGTTTTCTTAGCACACATTGAGGTTTCAAATATTCCGTTTTATTTTCAAATGTTTATCCATCATCACGAAACATCTTGCGCCAAACATGCGGATTGACTTGATAATATTTGAAAAACTGCTGCCGAAACGACACCGTATTCTGAAAGCCTGTTTTCTCGGCAATCTGCTCAACGCTCAAACCCGAATTTTCCAACAAATCCAAGCTGCGTTGCAGCCGCTCTTTATGTAGCCATTCGAGAAACGTCATGCCTGTAGCTTTTTTAAAATGACGGGTAAAGGTGCTGCGGCTCATGGAAACGCGTTCGGCCACTTCATCAATATTTTGCGGCTCATGCAAATGGTCTCGCAAATAATCCAACAGCGCATTGATTTGTGTGTCTTTCGTCGATTGCGCCAGCGGCCGCTCGATGAACTGCGCCTGCCCGCCTTCACGATGCGGCGGCACCGCCAGCAAACGCGCAGTCTTATTGGCAGCTTTCGCGCCGTAAAACTTGCGGATAATGTGCAGACAGCAATCTAATGCAGCCGCGGTTCCGGCAGAGGTCATAATATTGCCGTCTTCCACATAAATCGAATTCACATCCAATTTTACTTTTGGGAAACGGCGGCTGAAATCGGCCTCGCCTTTCCAATGCGTCGCCGCTTTTTTGCCGTCTAGCAAACCGGCATAAGCCAAGGCATACGCACCGTAACACAATCCGACAATATAGGCGCCGCGCTGATAGGCCGTCTGAAGTGCGGTCAGTAGTTCCGGTACAGGTTGCGTTTGCTCGTCTTTCCATCCCGGTACCACCACAATATCACATTGCACCATCAAATCCAGACCACCATCAATAGGTGGCTGCATGATTTGATAATGTAACGGCTTGCCTGTGGGGGTAACGATTTTCACCTCAAACAAGCCGTCTTCGGCTGCATCTTGAAATGCCATATACGGCACGGAAAAATGAAACGGATTCACTTCAGGATAAAGCAGCAAGGCGATGGTCAGCATAATGAGATTCTTTGATTGAGTTTGACCCGATTGTTATGTTTTTTGAACTGAATGTCAATTTTCAGACGGCCTCATGCTGCGTACAATACGTTTCATCGATTCAATCATCACGTTTAAGGAAAAAATCATGAAACCGAATACCTTGTTTACCGCCGTATTGGCTGCTTCTGCTCTGTTTGCTGCTACACCTGCCATGGCCGAAGTGAGCTATCAGCATATCCGCAACGCCACCGCTAAAATCAATTACGGCGGTACCACTTTTTTGGTTGACCCGTATCTCGCACCTAAAGGCACCTATGCCGGTTTTGCAGGCACGGTCAACAGCCAATTACGTAACCCCCTGAATGCATTGCCGCAATCCACTGCCGACATCATCAAAGGCGTAGATGCAATTGTCGTGACCCACACCCATGACGACCATTGGGACGAAGCGGCGCAAAAAATACTGCCGAAAGATTTGCCGGTATTCGTGCAAAACGCCAACGATGCCAAAATTATCCGTGGTCAAGGTTTTAAAGACGTGCGTGTAGTCGGTCAAAACACCGAGTTCAAAAACGTGCGTTTGAGTAAAACCGGCGGCCAACACGGCAGCGATGAAATGTATGCCAACCCGCAATTAGCAGAAATGTTGGGCGATGCGATGGGTGTCGTGTTTCAAGCCCAAGGTGAGAAAAGCCTGTATGTCATCGGCGATACTTTGTGGAACTACCACGTTGATCACGCTTTAGCGCAATACAAACCGGAAATTATCGTGATGAACACCGGCTTTGCCCGTATGCCTCAATTCAAAGAAGGCATCATCATGGGTACCGAAGATGTAGGCAAAGCCTACCGCGCAGCACCAAACGCGCAAATCATTACCGTACATATGGATGCAGTCAATCATGCCACCATCAGCAGCGATGATATGCGCAAATATGTGAAAGCCAACCGCTTAGGCTCGCACGTGCATGTGCCGAGCAATGGCCAAGTATTGAAATTTTAAGCATTAAATAAACCGGCTGAGACCTTTGCAAAACCCTTTCAAAAGCCAGCAAACTCAACACCCGCATCATTTCCATACAGGTGGAAACCCATCTTAGCATTTATGAAACCTATTTTATTCAATAGTTTGTAATGCTCAAAAATGGATTCCCACCTGCGTGGGAATGGCGTCGGTTCTTTGTGCTGTGGCTTTTCAGGGAGTTTTGCAAAGCCTTGTAAAGGTCAGGCCGTCTGAAAGCTTTCAATTCTCTTGAAAAATGTAGAAAATCCCAGCGTTGTTTACACTTTTGCTTTTTTGCTTGAATACCCATTTGGGGATTTTTGAGTGTTGCCAAGAATGCCGAAAGGCAGCAAAGCCTCATGGTTCTTGATAATGCTCAAAAATCCTAAAACAATCATTTAGGCAAAAAATAAAAGCTGTTTTGCATAAAAGTGTAAGCAACCCGACAATTTCCTACAGTTTTAAAACGACAACACCATTTCATGCCGTCTGAAAATATCCGCCATAAAAAAACGGCTTGATTCATGTTAACATGAATCAAGCCGTTTGCACTAAATAGCGATTATTCAGCGGAAGGCGCTTCCAACAATGCTTTCATAGACAATCGTACGCGACCGCGGTCGTCTACTTCCAAGGCTTTCACTTTCACAGTTTGGCCGACTTGCAAGTAGTCGCTCACGTTTTTCACGCGCTCGTGGGCAATTTGGCTGATGTGTACCAGGCCGTCTTTACCCGGCATGACAGACACAATCGCGCCGACATTGTTGTCCAAGATTTTTATCACAGCACCTTCATACACTTTACCGACTTCCACTTCGGCAGTAATCTGCTCGATGCGGGCTTTCGCAGCTTCGCCGGCTTCTTGTGTGGTTGCTGCGATGGTGATGGTGCCGTCTTCGGCGATGTTGATTTCGGTACCGGTTTCAGCGGTCAGCGCACGAATGGTTTCGCCGCCTTTACCGATGACATCACGGATTTTGTCTTGGTTGATTTTCATGGTGAACAGGCGCGGCGCGTGTGCCGACAATTCTTGCGGGCCGGCCACTGCTTCCTGCATTTGCGCCAAGATGTGCAAACGCGCTTCTTTGGCTTGCGCCAAGGCGATTTGCATGATTTCTTTGGTGATGCCTTGGATTTTGATGTCCATCTGCAGCGCAGTCACGCCTTCGGTGGTACCGGCTACTTTAAAGTCCATATCGCCCAAGTGGTCTTCGTCGCCTAAAATATCGGTCAATACAGCAAATTTGTTGTTGTCCAAAATCAAGCCCATGGCGATGCCGGCAACGTGTGCTTTCAACGGCACACCGGCAGACAACAGGCTCAAGCAGCCGCCGCATACAGAAGCCATTGAAGACGAACCGTTTGATTCGGTGATTTCAGACACCACGCGCATGGTGTAGCTGAAATCTTCCGGCTCAGGCAATACCGCCAACAAAGCGCGTTTGGCCAAGCGGCCGTGACCGATTTCGCGGCGTTTCGGTGCACCGACACGGCCGACCTCACCGGTAGAATACGGCGGGAAGTTGTAATGCAGCATAAAGCGGTCGGTGTATTCGCCGCTCAAAGCGTCGATGATTTGCTCGTCGCGCGCAGTGCCCAAAGTGGCCACAGCCAAGGCTTGGGTTTCGCCACGGGTAAACAAAGCAGAACCGTGGGTGCGCGGCAATACTCCGGTTTGGATGTTCAGCGGGCGCACGGTGCGGGTGTTACGGCCGTCGATGCGCGGTTGGCCGTCCAAAATTTGGCTGCGCACGACATCGGCTTCTAAATGTTTGAAAATGCCTTTAATTTCGTTGGCCGACAAAGTGTCGGTTTCTTCGGTAATGAACGCTTCTTTTACGGCTGCCCAAGCTTCGTCCAATTTGGCCGAACGCGCCTGTTTTGAACGGATTTTGAAAGCTTCACCAATGGCATTACCGGCGATTTCGCGCACTTTAGCCACCAACTCTTGATTGGTTTCCGGCGCTTTCCAATCCCACACTTCAGGATTGACCGCATCGGCAAACTCGTTGATGGCTTGAATGGCCACTTGCATTTGATCGTGGCCGTAAACCACCGCGCCCAACATCACGTCTTCAGGCAGGATATCGGCTTCAGATTCCACCATCAACACGGCTTTTTCAGTGCCCGCCACCACTAAATCCAATTGAGATTCAGCCAATTGCGCTTTAGTCGGGTTCAAAACGTATGCGCCATTCACATAACCCACGCGTGCGGCGCCAATCGGGCCGGCAAACGGTACGCCGCTCAATACCAATGCAGCAGACGCGCCCAGCATAGCAGGAATATCGGAATCGATTTCAGGGTCAACCGATACCACCATCGCCACGATTTGAATGTCGTGGTAGAAGCCTTCCGGGAACAGCGGGCGAATCGGACGGTCAATCAGACGGCTGGTCAGAATTTCTTTTTCGCTTTGTTTGCCCTCGCGCTTGAAAAAGCCACCCGGAATTTTGCCGGCGGCGTAAGTACGCTCTAAGTAATCCACGGTCAACGGAAAGAAATCTTGGCCTTCTTTCACGTCTTTATTGGTGGTTACCGCAACCAATACCACGGTGTCGCCCATGGATACTTTAACGGCCGCAGCAGCTTGACGTGCGATTTCGCCGGTCTCCAAAGTAACGGTTTGATCGCCGTATTGGAAGGTTTTGATGTGTTTATCGAACATGCTTGTCCTTTCGGTGATGCCGCACCGCTAAAACACTAATGATGCACACTAAAGCGTGAATGTGCATGGTTAGGGTTTCAGGCTGATGCGGCGGGTTGATTAATGTTCAGACGGCATTTGAGAGCCGTCCAGTCCGCAATTATAACGGCAAACCGCCACTAAATCTATACAGTCATTTTATTCAAATGACAAAAGGCCGTCTGAAAAACAATTCTTTTTCAGACGGCCTCATCACACACTAACGCGTCAATAAATTCAGCGCTTCTTGATATTTTTCTACGGTTTTTTCGATCACTTCTGTCGGTACTTTCGGCGCCGGCGCTTGTTTGTTCCAACCGCTTTGTTCCAACCAGTCGCGCACAAACTGTTTATCGAATGAAGGCGGATTGGTGCCGACTTGGTATTGGCCGGCCGGCCAGAAGCGGCTTGAATCAGGGGTCAGCACTTCGTCCATCAAGGTTAGCGTGCCGTTTTCATCCAAACCGAATTCAAACTTGGTATCGCAAATTATAATACCGCGTGATTTGGCGTATTCGGCCGCTTCAGTATAAAGCTGAATAGCTTTTGCCCGCACTTCGGCTGCCAACTCTTTGCCGATGATTTGCTCACACTGCTCAAAACTGATGTTTTCATCATGATCACCGACTTCGGCCTTGGTCGATGGGGTAAAAATCACTTCCGGCAGCTGTTGCGCTTCCTGTATACCTTCAGGTAACTTAATGCCGCATACCGTGCCGTTTTTCTGATAATCTTTCCAACCGCTGCCGGCCAAATAACCGCGCACAATCGCTTCAACTTTCACCGGCGAGAGTTTCTTCACCACGACGGCACGCTTTTCCAATGCTTTGGCTTCGTTTTCCGGTAAAACATCGTACACGGTATCGCCGGTAAAATGGTTCGGCATAATATGCGCCAGTTTTTGAAACCAGAAATTAGAAATCTGCGTCAGGATTTCGCCTTTGGTGGGAATCGGGTCATCCAAAATCACGTCAAAAGCCGACAAACGGTCAGAAGCGACCATCAGCATGCATTTGTCGTCGATTTCATATAAGTCACGTACTTTACCTGAATAAATATTTTTCAAACTGATTTCAGACATTTTAATTCCCTGCAACGGTTTATCAGAGATGGGAATTATAGCAAAGAAACTTTTCAGCCGTTTGATTTGTTTGCAAAAAGGCCGTCTGAAAATTTTCAGACGGCTCCTAACGGCAAGTTATTTACTGCACAACGGCATTATACACAAGCTGCCGCTGCCTGTTCTTGAATTTGGGCCAACACCAACGAACCGGTATCGTAACCTGAAACGGCATAAGTTTTGCCATTAGAAAATGTGAAATTCTCGATTTGGTTGTCGGAACCGACAAACCAATCACCGACCAGAATGCTGTCGGTACTGTTTGCGAAGGTAATGCTCAAATCGTCGCCTTCCTTGCGCAGAATCACATTTTCCGCGCATATATCACTACCGAACGATAAGGTGTCCTTACCGCCGTTGTCTTCAATGATGTCGTAACCGTAACCTTTGTCAAAGAAATAGGTATCGTTGCCTTTTCCGCCGATTAACACGTCGTTGCCCGCACCGCCGTCAAGGCGGTCGTTACCGTCTTTGCCTACCAAGCAGTCATCACCACCCAAACCGTAGAGGCTGTTGTCACCAGAATTACCGTTGACGGTATTGTTCAATTCATTGCCGGTGCCGTCTAAATCACCGCTGCCCATCAGATACAGATTTTCCACGTTTTCCGGCAGAGTATAGTCAATCCAACTGCGTACCGTGTCATCACCCGAATCGCTTTCTTCGACAACTTTATCGCATTTGTCGTCAACATAGTACACATCATTGCCTTTGCCGCCGTACATTTTGTCGGCTCCCTTGCCGCCTTGAAGATAGTCGTCACCCGCTAAGCCGTGAATCACATCTTCACCGTCGGTACCCAAAATGGTATCTTTTCCGTCGGTTCCTTCAGTATAGCTTGCTCCGTCTTCAGGTTTCACCACCTGGATAACATTACCCTGATCCGGTTTTTTTACGTTTTCTTCATTGGTTTGGTTGCCATCATCCAAGCACGGCTTGCACTGGCTGCCCTGATCCGGTTTAGGTTCCGGTTTAGGTTCCGGTTTAGGTTCCGGTTTAGGTTCCGGTTTAGGTTCCGGTTTAGGTTCCGGTTTAGGTTCCGGTTTAGGTTCACAGTACGGTTTGGTATTAATCGGTTTATTCGGCTTGCACTGATCCAGCTTCGGTTCCAGCTTCGGTTCATAGTACAGTTTAATATTAATCGGTTTATTCGGCATACAATCGAAGTCAAAAGTATAACGAGTCGTTTTATATGCGGACTTCACCGGAAAAGTATAGGCCGAATAAGCCGAAAACGATTTGATTGAATATGAAGGTGCACAATAGTTGCCAAAGGAAATTTTATAAGTACTTGCCGGCGGACAATAACCTTTGAAACCGTATGATTTTGCCGAAGCACCGAATTTATGGGCAGTTGAAGGGAAACCGCGAGAAAAATAAGTCATGTTATCACTCCCAAAAGATATGAAAATACGGATTTTATCCTAATTAAACGGACAGAAACCCATCTATGATTTTAGTGATATTTATCATTACTATTATTTAAAATAATCGGACGGTATAAAAACATGATAAAGGGAATTCAATTTCATTAAATAAATAATATTCACTTTATTTATAGTAAATAACATACAAAATAATCTGCTTCTCATCCGTTATTTATCGATTCCGCCATACTTAATAATAACTGATAACAATCACTTACTCTTATCCTCCGCAGCACAAAGCCGTCTGAAAAACTCAAATATTCCCTGAATTTTTCAGACGACCCATTATAAAATGAAAATATACTTTAAAACTTACCCGCAAGAGACAGCACCAAGCCAGGTATTTAAAACACTCAGATCATCATTACATCATTATCCAAATCGTCGTGGCAGACTGTATTGGCTTGGCGGGGATAACACTCTGTCAACGCACTGCCCACTGCCTCCAAGCCGCTTTCCAAACCATGAACATATTGTTCATTGCGGAAAGATTCGCGCATCAGGTCACAGACCGCCTGCCATTTTTCCTGCGGCACTATGCGGCCGACACCGCGATCGGCAATAATTTCAACCATGCGATCGGCAAAGGAAACATACACCAAGACACCGCTGTTATACTCGGTATCCCACACACCCAGTTGCCCGAACCATTGCAAGGCTCGGGTGTACGGATCCACGCCTGCTAACACTTCGCTGTTGGTATAGCGGGATTCGACCACAAAACGGATTTGGCCGGCGTGCTTTTGTTCTGAAAAACCGATTTCGCGGCTGATACGTTCTAAATCTGCTGTAGGAAAAAATTTCTCTACACGCCAGCGCGGGCATTTCCAGTGTTGCCATAACCGTTTGAATCTATTTTGTTCCATTACCAGCTCCCTGAAGCACCGCCACCGCCAAAACTACCACCACCACCGCCGAAGCCGCCTCCTCCGAAGCCACCTCCGCCATTTCGCCAGCCGCCGCGCGGGCCACTTCCGCCAAAGCCGCCACCGAAACCGCCACCGCCGCCGGAAATAAAGGCGCTCGAACCCAATAAGAAAGTAAACAAGGTTCCGCCGATGGCTGCAATGATGCCAATCCACAATGCCCAGCCGAACATTGCTGTTAAACCGAACATCATGCCGCCGGTAATCAGGCTGCCTAAAATACGGCCGAAAATGGATTTTAAGAAACTGCCGGCCAAAGGCACAAACAGCAACATCATCCAAGCATCTTCGCCGTCCGGCCCGGTATATTCACCGGTAGCCGCTTCCGGCAGACTTTCTCCGGCAATCAGCCTTTCGATTTGGCCGACAGCCTGATAAATCGCAGCATCAGTTTGGCCCTGCTGTAAATACGGCCGCATCACATCATCTAAAATGCGCTTGGCGTACACATCAGGAATCGCGCCTTCCAAGCCGCGGCCGACGGCCAAATGCGTTTTGCGTTCATCGCGCACCAGCAGCAACAAAACGCCGTCGTTGATGTCTTTCCGACCCGGCTGCCATGTTTCCATCACACGCAAAGCATAATCGAACGGGCTTTCCGGGGAAATCGCGGGCACGGTCAACACCACAATCTGGCTGCCTTTTTCTTTGCTGTACCGTGTCAAATGTGTGTTTAGCTCTACACGCGCTTCCGCACTCATCATCTGCGCACTGTCCATCACCGGCGCAGTAAGTGGCGGAATGGCGGTTAATTCGGCAGCAAACAGCAAAAAACTGCTCAACACCATGGCCAGTGCAAGAGCTGTTTTATGAATCACAGACTGCATAGCTTTGCCTTTCCGGATTTTTATTTATAGGTTACAAACCATTTCACCCATGGTTTCATACGGCCTGTCCACAACAAATGAACAGGCCGTATGAAAAGTTAACGCTTAAAACTGTACGGCAGGTGCATTTGAAATTGCACCTTCATTTTCTACACTGAAGTTCGCGCGCGGCTGCATACCGAAAATTTTTGCGGTAATGTTTTGCGGGAACTGACGCAAAGTGGTGTTATAAGTTTGCACCGCTTTGATGTAGTTGTTGCGTGCGGTAGAAATACGGTTTTCCGTACCTTCCAATTGTGCCTGCAAATCGCGAAAGTTTTGGTCGGCTTTCAATTGCGGATAGTTTTCAGACACCACCAACAAACGCGACAACGCACCGCTCAACTCGCCCTGCGCTTGTTGGAATTGCTTCAATTTCTCAGGGTTGCCGGCATCTTCCGCGCTCAATTGCATACTGCCCACTTTGCTGCGCGCTTCGGTCACTTTGGTAAACACTTCTTCTTCATGAGTCGCATAACCTTTCACCGTATTCACCAGATTCGGAATCAAATCCGCACGGCGTTGATATTGGTTCAATACTTCCGACCAAGCTGCATTGGCTGCTTCGTCTTGCGTTTGCATAGTGTTGTAACCGCAACCGCTCAAGCTGAACACCGATGTCATCACAGCCAAAACGGCCAACCATTTTTTAAACATTGCTCTCTCCATCACATAATGTGTCAAAAAATTTTTCATTACGCCATCATTGTTTAGGCTGTCTGAAAACTTGCTTTCGAGTATAACCTAAAAAATATTTTTTGATTAAAAAAATAAATAAGAAAATAAATTTCCGGATAATCGGTCAGCCAAATTTGCCCTATAATACGATTGATTACAGTACACTAATTTATTTTGTTCCGACAGCAAGGAGAAGCACATATGCGAATTTTACTGACCGGCTCGAAAGGCCAATTAGCCCATTGTCTGCGCGACCGCCTGCCTGAAAGCTGGGAATTGATTGCCACGGATTCAAGCTCTTTAAACATCACCGATGCCGATGCCGTCAACAACATGGTTCACAATTTCCAACCGGATGTCGTGGTCAATGCAGCTGCCTATACTGCTGTTGATAAAGCAGAAACCGATGTCAATAATGCCTTTGCCGTGAATGCCCAAGCCGTGCATCATTTGGCTGCGGCGGCGCAAAAAATTCACGCGCGCTTTATTCATGTTTCTACCGATTATGTGTTTGACGGCAATGCTAAAAGCCCATACCGCACGACAGACTCAACCAATCCGCAAAGCGTTTACGGCAAGAGTAAGCTAGCAGGTGAACTGCTGGCCTTGGCGGCACATCCCGAAGCAGTGATTATCCGAACGTCTTGGTTGTTTAGTGAATACGGCAATAATTTTGTCAAAACCATGCTACGCTTAGCGGGCGAACGCGATAGTTTATCTGTTGTCAACGACCAAACCGGCAACCCTACCTATGCCGGTGATTTGGCTGCTGCAATTGTCAGCATTATCGGCAAACCGGACATGCATCGCGGTATTTACCACTATTGCGGCAACAAATCAGTAAGCTGGTACGAATTTGCCGAAGCCGTGTTCCAAACCGCAGCCAAACACATAGACGGCTTCAAAATGCCTGAACTCAAAGGCGTTCCAAGCAGCGAATACCCTGTTCCCGCTCAGCGCCCGACATACAGCGTGATGGATAATTATAAATTTGAACGTGATTTCAAGGTAAAAGCCTCCGACTGGCAAAAAGCTTTGAATGATATTATGAGCAAATTAAATTAAGATCCGATAAATACTAAGCAAGGCCGTCTGAAACGTAGAGTAGATATGAATTGTCCCAATCCTTGAACAAGTTAAGAATCTGTCTCTGACAGTCTATTAAAAGCCGGGTTCTGTAAGTCACAGAACCCGGCTTTTTTAAATTCAAATTAATACGGTCATGATTGTAATAACGGCGGCCAAAGGCTTTGCCAAGTATTTGCATAACCGCCTTACCGTAGCGCTCTTTATGTTGCTTCACTCGCTACCGCTTTAGCTGCTCTATCTGGATTCAGTTTGCCGGGGCCGTCAGAGAAACTGCTTTTGGGAATATGGTCACTATGTAACAGCTATTTCGGCGGACGTTTCGCTCTCGTGCAACATAACCCTTTAATCAGTTTCACCTGAAGTTTTTCATAGCCGGGTTTATTGACGATAAACGTTTTTTACGTGAGAACTTAAATGGTCGTTGGTGCACTGTTGGTTGTGTACTTGGCGGTAATGGCGCCTTTTTCAGTTGGCGGGAGTGCCCAACTTTTGGGATGCTGTTCAGAATGTGTATTTTTCAGACGGCCTGTTCCATTTTCCCTGTTCACGTTTGCCAGTGCGGCTGCTTCAGGGTAAAATTATGTATTCCAACATGGGTATTTCATCATGACTAAATTTATATTCGTGACCGGCGGCGTTGTATCTTCCTTAGGAAAAGGTATAGCCGCCGCTTCTATTGCAACCATTCTCGAGTCGCGCGGCCTTAACGTCACCATGCTCAAGCTCGACCCCTATATCAACGTCGATCCAGGCACGATGAGCCCGTTCCAACACGGCGAAGTGTTCGTCACCGACGACGGCGCGGAAACCGACCTCGACTTAGGCCACTACGAGCGTTTCATCTCCGCCACCCTTACCCGCCGCAACAGTTTCAGCGCAGGCCAAGTGTATGAAAACGTGATTGCCAAAGAGCGCCGCGGCGATTACTTGGGTGGCACGGTACAAGTGATTCCCCACATTACCGACGAAATCAAACGCCGTATCCACGAAGGGGCGGCAGGCTACGATGTAGCCATCGTCGAAATCGGTGGCACCGTCGGCGACATCGAATCGCTGCCGTTTCTCGAAGCCATCCGCCAAATGCGCAGCCAGCTTGGCCGCAACAATACCTTGTTTGCCCATTTAAGCTATGTGCCTTACATCACCGCAGCCGGCGAAATCAAAACCAAACCGACCCAGCATACCGTGAAAGAAATGTTGGGCATCGGCATTCAGCCGGATATTTTGATTTGCCGCATGGATCGCCCTATGCCGGAGGACGAGCGCCGTAAAATCGCCCTGTTCTGCAATGTGGAAGAGCGCGCGATTGTCGGCAGCTACGATGTAGACAGCATCTACGAATGCCCTGAAATGCTGCACAACCAAGGCATCGACACCATCATTACCGAACAACTGCAATTGAATGTGCAGCAAGCAGACTTGACCGAATGGAAGAAAATCGTTCACGCTATTAAAAATCCGAAGCACGTTGCCAAAATCGGCATGGTCGGTAAATATGTCGACCTGACCGAATCATACAAATCGCTGATTGAAGCCTTGCGCCACGC
This sequence comes from Neisseria weixii, assembly GCF_042658245.1. Lineage (NCBI taxonomy): Bacteria > Pseudomonadati > Pseudomonadota > Betaproteobacteria > Neisseriales > Neisseriaceae > Neisseria > Neisseria weixii. The sequence continues at coordinate 88,803 of NZ_JBHSPY010000003.1, read as the reverse complement.
CGGTATTCATACTGAAACCGATGTGCAAATTACCTATTTTGACAGCGAAGAAATCGAGAAAAACGGTGGCGATATTTCAGCTTTGAAAGAAATGGATGCCATTTTGGTTCCGGGCGGCTTCGGGGTGCGCGGCGTGGAAGGCAAAATCGCCGCCGTACGTTACGCACGCGAAAACAACGTGCCTTACTTGGGCATTTGCTTAGGCATGCAGATTGCTTTGATTGAGTATGCGCGTGATGTGGTCGGTTTGCCGGATGCCAATTCGACCGAATTCAACCTGAAATGCGCCTCGCCCGTGGTTGCCCTGATTGACGAATGGCAAACCGCCGACGGCAGCGTGGAAGTGCGTGATGAAAATACCGATTTAGGCGGCACCATGCGTTTGGGCGCGCAAAACGTCGAACTCAAACCGGGCAGCTTGGCTGCTAAAATCTACGGCAGCGAAGAAATCCGCGAACGCCACCGCCACCGCTACGAAGTCAACAACAACTTCGTTCCCGCATTGGAAGTAGCCGGCTTGGTAATCGGCGGCGTATCAATGGGCCGCGAGCGCTTGGTAGAAACCATCGAATTGCCAAACCACCCTTGGTTCTTCGCATGTCAGTTTCATCCGGAATTTACATCAAATCCCCGCAAAGGCCACCCGTTGTTTAACGCATTTGTGAAAGCCGCGTTGACCAATAAATCAGCCTAAGCCCAGCTATAAATAAAAAGCACCTGAATAATCAGGTGCTTTTTATTTATAGCTGGGCAAAATTCAATTAAAATTTCACGCGTACGCCAACAGAAGCTTCGTGAGAATCAACCTTAACATCATCAAATTTGCCCCAGTAGTTATAACGATAACCGGCATCCAAAGCAACATTCTGAGCCACATCATAGCTAACGCCGGCCAATACACCTGCGCCGGTGCGGGTCTTGCGGTAAGAACCGGCCTTTTTATAATTGTTACCTTCCTCTACCCAGTCATTTGAAACACGGTTGATGCCCAAACGCGCACCCACATAAGGCTTGACCGACTGATACATATCAAAATCGTAAATCGCCGATATGCCTACGCTTTGGAATTTGGCTTTACCGTTACCCTTAGGCAGAAGATTGTATTCAAAATTTTTGTAATGGGTGTAATCTACACCCGCACGCACGTTGTTGCCAAAATCGTAACCAACAGTTAGGCGAGGCGTAAATCCGTTTTTGGAAAGCGAACCTTCATCTTTAATTTTGACTTTAGATACACCTACGTCACCTTGCACAAAAACACCCGGCGCAGCCAAAACATGAGCCGACATCAATACGCCTGCAACGATTAAAGACATTTTTTTCATCATAATCAATCTCCCAAAAAGCCAAAGCACTATTGCATATGGCAGAATCATTGTAATCATGTGTAATGACAATGTAAAGGACATCGTTGCTTTGTGCATAGAAAGAATATAACCAAAAGCACTTATCATACAACCAAGCATTCTTTCTCATTTTCAGACGGCCTAGGTAAAGTAACAATCATATCAAAATGAGCCTAGGAGCCAGCATGTCCACCACCGACCCACGCGCCAAACTGCCCGATGCCCCCTTAGCTGACAACGAACGCTTAAAATACCAAAGCCAGCACTTGCGCGGCACCATTGCCGAAGATTTGAAAGACGGCATGACCGGCGGTTTTAACGGCGACAATTTCCAGCTTATCCGTTTCCACGGCATGTATGAACAGGACGACCGCGACATCCGTGCCGAACGTGCCGATCAAAAACTCGAGCCGCTGAAAAACGTGATGCTGCGCTGCCGTTTGCCGGGTGGCATTATCAAGCCCGAGCAATGGCTGGGTATCGATAAGTTTGCCGGCGAAAGCACCCTTTACGGCTCCATTCGCCTGACCAACCGCCAGACCTTCCAATTCCACGGCGTATTGAAAGACAACATCAAACCGATGCACCAATGGCTCAACGAATTGGGCTTGGATTCCATCGCCACCGCAGGCGACGTGAACCGTAATGTTTTGTGCACCAGCAACCCTGTCGAAAGCGGGTTGCACAAAGAAGCCTACGAATGGGCAAAAAAAATCAGCGAGCATTTGCTGCCGAAAACCCGCGCCTATGCCGAAATCTGGCTGGACGGTGAAAAACTGCACTCTACCGAAGACTTGGTGACTGCTCCGTTGGCCGATTCCGTGAAAAGCGGCGATGCCACCGAGCCGGTTTTGGGTAAAAACTACCTGCCGCGCAAATTCAAAACCACAGTGGTGATTCCGCCACACAACGATGTTGATTTACATGCCAACGACTTAAACTTTGTCGCCATCGAAGAAAACGGCAAGCTGGCCGGCTTCAACGTCTTGGTCGGCGGCGGCTTATCGATGGAACACGGCAACACCAAAACCTACCCCAACACCGCGCGCGAATTCGGCTTTATCGGTTTGGATAAAGTATTGGATTGCGCCGCTGCCGTGGTTTCCGTGCAGCGCGACTGGGGCAACCGCAGCGACCGCAAAAACGCCAAGACCCGTTACACGCTCGATCGTGTCGGCGTGCAGACCTTCATTGAAGAAGTAGAGAACCGCATGGGCACGAAATTCGAGCCGTTGCGTCCTTATGAATTCACTTCGCGCGGCGATCGCATAGGTTGGGTGCAAGGCGAAGAAGGCAACTGGCACTTGACGCTGTTTATCGAAAACGGCCATCTGCTCGATTATCCGGGCCGCCCACTGAAAACCGGTATGCGCGAAATCGCCAAAATCCACACCAGCGACTTCCGCTTGACCGCCAACCAAAACCTGATTGTGGCCGACGTGACGCCGTCTGAAAAAGACGCCATCGAAAAAATCGCCCGCGAACACGGCTTAATCAGCAACAGCGTTACCCCGCAACGCGAAAACAGCATGGCCTGCGTGTCTTTACCGACCTGCCCGCTGGCGATGGCCGAAGCCGAACGCTTCCTGCCAAGCTTTTCCGACAAAATCGATGAAATTCTTGCCCGCCATCACTTATCGCAAGAGCACATCGTTTTGCGCGTAACCGGCTGCCCAAACGGCTGCGGCCGAGCCATGTTGGCCGAAATCGGCTTAGTCGGCAAAGCCGTCGGCCGCTACAATCTCTACACCGGCGGCAACCGCGAAGGTACCCGCATTCCGCGCCTGTTTAAAGAAAACATCACCGAGCCGGAAATTTTAGACATCATCAACCAATGGGTCGGCGCATGGGCACAAAGCCGCGAAGCCAATGAAAGCTTCGGCGACTTTTCGGTACGCACCGGTATTGTGAAACCCGTTACCAATGCACCGCGTGATTTCTGGGCGTAAAACACCATAACAAGTCTACATTATAAATAGAAAAGCAAAGGCCGCCTGAATTTTCAGACGACCTTTTATGCTTGATTTTATTAAATTTATTATCAACTTACTAAAAAATGCCGTCTGAAAAATTCAGACGGCATTGATTCAATTCAAAAGCTGCCCCGAATGCCCGGCAGATTCTGTTTGCTCTTCGTCTTCATCGCCTGTCGGAGGAGCCTCGATTAAATCCGGCAACACCAGTTCACCCAACTCGGTCAGCGGCGGCAATTCTTCCAAGCTGTCTAAATTCAAATCACTCAAAAAGTGCGCTGTGGTTGCCCAAAGCGATGGTCTGCCGACTGAATCACGATGCCCGATGACTTCAATCCAGCCCCGATCCTGCAAAGTCTGCATCACATTTTGCGACACCGCCACACCGCGAATGCCTTCGATATCGCCACGCGTTACTGGCTGCTGGTAGGCGATAATCGCCAGCGTTTCCATTACCGCACGCGAATAGCGCGGCGCACGCTGCTCCTGCAAACTGCCCAACCGCTCAAATGCCGCCTGCGCAATCTGAAAGCGCCAGCCCTCATGCGTATGCACCAATTGCAGCGCGCGGTTTTGCCAGCGTGTTTTCAAATTCGACAACACATCAATCAGCTTATCCTGCGATAACGGCGGCACGCATAATTCGCGCATCGCCTTTTCGCTCAAAGGCTCGGTTTGGGTTAAAAGCGCGGCTTCAATCAGCGCATCGGGGGGGATTTTTTGATCGTTCATGAGGATTTGTGGTTTTAATATTTTTTTCAGACGGCATTTTGGTGGATAGGCCGCCTGAAAGGATGTATTTTAATGTTTCATGTGTATTCAATATTGGGTTAAACCCAGCACTATTAAGATTACTGGTAATCAAGTTTTTGGAAATCTACATGGTTTCCAAAACGATAACCAACCTTTGCATCACTCAAAATAAGCAGACACCAATATTTTAATTTTCTTAAACTCATCTGGCTTCTCCAAAGTTTTCCAATAAAATTTGCTGTATCTACTTCGGTCAAATCCTTGCTCTGTTCTCTCATATAACTAAAGCGAATTTTTATCAGCAATAATCAACAATCTAGCCGAAAGCCGCAAACCATAAGACCACACCTGTCTAAAAGCCGCTTCTAATTCCTGATTACTTTGAATATGGTATTTAGCCTCCAATAAAATACTGGCCTGCTCATAACTTTTTTGTCGTTCGTTCAACAAAGCATAATCTGGAAAAACACGCTCTCCACGCCCCATTTTCACCGTAAGTTGTCTTGTCCAAACCTTATTTTTGCCTATATCCTTCAATAAAGGCTCAATCAGCTCAACTTCCACATCTCGCTCATTTTTTAACTCAAGATTTTTCTGATAACTCGGTGCGAACAGTTGCGGCAGATTCTCTATATTATCCCCATTTTTTTCTATTAGATTCAACAGCTCTGCATAATCATCTGAAGTTAATGCATAACCATTGACTCCCTGAAAGTTTTTTCGAACCAACTTATTTTCAGAAAAATAAGAATTTTCTTTAAATCATTCAAAAAAATAGGAGAAATTTTTTGACCTTTACCGATATAAATGCTGCTGTACCAATGGAAAAACGGTGAGGCAATACCGTCTCTCTCCGCTCTCCAAATAGAATGGATATAACTTCGTGACGACAAACAATACATTACAAGAATGCCCCTACACTTAGTATCTACATTTCCTTGCCAAAAATGAATATCACCGTGCGAAAATTTATCTAAAAAATCAAAATCTTGCTTATTTGAACCAATAAACCAAGCCTGAGTTGGTTCAGGCAGCTCAGGCTTATCTACTCTTTGTTGCCCAAAATATTTAGGGCAGAAATCATAGAGAAATGCACACATTTCTTCAGGACTGAACCCATTTTCCTGCTCAAAGTCATGAAATATCTGACACATCAAGAAATAATATTCAAACCTAGCCCTTTTATTACGCTTAATTGGCATAGGAGGCAATTCAAGCCCAAAGCTATCTGATATTTTTATTAATTCATCCGCATTATGTATAAAGAAATAAGGTTTAAAATAAGTAGGACTCAGCAAATATAACCATGATGAAAGTGGCACAATATAATCCAAATACCAAGAAAAATTAAGGCTTATTTCATCATACGTGCCATTTTCATCTCTAAATACAATACCTTTTTCAAGAAGATTATGAATAATTCTTTCAACAGAGCATTCATAATCTTCTTGATAATCTGAATAGTGATATAGTTCATCGACCATATTGTCGATTGTTTCAGCATCTAAGAAATAGTTAATTAGATATTTTTCATAAATTAGCGGATTCAAGTCATCGAATAATTTAATCGCTGCTTTACCCTGTTCACTATCTTTATAATTTTGCCAGATAAACGGATTGACTTTCATATATCCCCTATTCGCCAAGCCTAGATTTATAAAACTTATTAACAATCAACAGCTTGATTAATTCTCAATCTAAAACTACCTGAATATTTTTCCAGACGGCCTATCTCCTTATCCAAAGGCCGTCTGAAATATTTTTTTATCAACTCTGGCTTAAACAAAATCTTATTCGCCACTTTCCTGCGGTTTTTGCCCTTTACGCTCCAATTTCCACACTTCACGCATGGCCTTGAGTTCGGCTTCTTTTTGGCGGGCTTTTTTCAGCCAAGTTTCCCATTGGTTCGGTATTTCCAAGGTGATGCGCCCGATTTGACCGTCGCGGAAATCAGTCAGGATATTTTCAGCGGCTTTTTGGTAATTGATGCGGCCGCCGCCGAGTAAGGAACCGCGTTTTTTGGCAATCCATTCAAACCATGCCACATCATCCCAATGGCTGCTTGGGTCTTTATCGGCTTGGTAGCGCTCTTGCAGTAAAGCGAGATAGTGGCGGCGCAGATAGTCGAGCAACTCGAGCGCGACTTCTTCTTCGTCCAAGGCATTGCGGCCGACGGCACCGCTGGCGGCAAGGTTGTAGCCGCTTTCTTCGACGATGATTTTCGGCCACAGCATGCCGGGCGTGTCATAAAGCCAGAAATCGTCGGCGAGGAACAGGCGTTGTTCGGCTTTGGTGATACCGGGTTCGTTGCCGGTTTTGGCTGATTTTTTACCAATCATGCCGTTGATTAAGGTGGACTTACCGACATTGGGAATGCCGCAAATCAATACGCGCAGGGGTTTGTCGAGGCCGCCGCGGTTGGGCATCATTTTGCGGCAGGCTTGGGTGATTTTGCCGTGTGCGTTTTTTTCGGTGGAATCAAGGGCGATGGCTTGGGTATCGGTTTGGCTGTTGTAGTGGTCGAGCCAGACTTGAGTACGCTCTGGGTCGGCAAGATCTTGTTTATTCAGAATTTTAAGCTTGGACTTGCCGCGCGACAATTGCGCCAATAAAGGATTTTCGCTTGAAGCGGGCAGACGCGCGTCAAGCATTTCGATGACCATATCGACGGATTTGATGCGGTCGGCGATGGCTTTTTTAGCCTTGTTCATGTGGCCGGGGAACCATTGGATTGCCATGTTGTGCTTTCTGTAATGGGTTATTTTTAAATCGGCTGATTCAGCATGAAAGGCCGTCTGAAAAGGGATTTTAGCCCTTTCAGACGGCCTTTGGTATGTTTCGTGTTTACATATTGCCGGTAATGTAGCGGTAGTAGCCGGCTTCATCCATGCATTGTTCCAGCGATTTAGGCTGTTTGCCTTGTTTCACATCGTGATTGGCCTGTGAAACACAGATGCGTTGCTGGCGGGCAACGTCACTTTCGCTCATGCCGGATTGATGCCAGCGGTAAGGACTGACGGTGGTGGTGTTGCAGGCGGCTAATAGCAGAGCGACTCCTAATGGGAACACGATTTTCGCAGTCATGATTTTGTCCTTTTTGTCGAGGCCGTCTGAAAATCAACGGCTGGCAAGGTTTTGTGCTTGGCGGTGGCGTACCAGCAATTCGTATTTTCCGGCCAAGCGTTCGGCCAGTTTTTCCACCACATATACAGAACGGTGCTGACCGCCGGTGCAACCGATGCCGATGGTGACATAGCTTCGGCTTTCCTGCTGCATACGCGGTAACCAACGGTTAATGAATTGATCAATGTCATTAACCATTTCTTGTGCCGGCGGCTGTTGATCGAGATAATCCTGAATTTCTTTATCCATGCCGTTAAACGGGCGTAATTCAGGGTCATAATAGGGGTTGGGCAGGCTGCGCATATCAAACATAAAATCGGCATTGTTCGGCACGCCGTATTTGAAACCGAATGATTCCAAAATCACCAATAAGCCGTGGCGCTCGATGTTGATCCATTGTTGCACGGCATAGCGCAATTGCTGCGCGTTCATTTTGGATGTGTCGATGCAATAGGCCATCTGACGCAATGGGAACAACCATGCGCGTTCTTCGCGCAGGCTTTCCAGCAGGGTCAAATTGTGGCCGGACAACGGGTGGCCGCGGCGGGTTTCGGAAAAGCGGCGCACCAACACGCTCTCTTCCGCTTCGATAAACAATACTTCAACCTGATGGCCTTGTTCACGCAAATACTGGATTTGCTCTTCGGCTTGATCAATATCGATTTTGGAACGGATGTCGACGCTCACGCCTAAGCTATCAACTTCATTTCGCGCAACGTGATGCGATACCAATGAGGGCAGTAATTCTAAGGGCAGATTATCGACGCAGTAATAACCTAAGTCTTCCAGTTGTTTGAGCGCAACAGATTTTCCCGAACCGGAAAGACCGCTAATTAATACTATTTTCATGACTTTGTTCGTTTTCTTTCAGTAGTGTTTGATGGCGTTCTAAAAATTCTCGCGTGCTGTCTTTTCCGCGCAATTGCAAAATATAATTGCGCACCGCAGCTTCAACCAATACCGACAAGTTCCGACCCACCGCCACAGGCAGCATAACGGAGCGTACATTGACGTTGAGAATGGATTCGGTTTCCGTACGGATACTCAAGCGGTCAAGCTGCTTCATGTATTCGTCGTCGGCAGGAATCAAGTTGATGATTAATTGCAAAACTTTTTTCGGACGAATCGAGGTTTCGCCGAAAATATGGCGGATATTCAATACGCCCAAACCGCGCACCTCCAAAAAATCGCGCAACATCGGCGGGCAGCGGCCTTCCAACACTTCGGGGCCGGTTCGGAACAATTCGACGGCATCATCGGCAATCAGGCTGTGGCCGCGCGAAATCAGTTCCAAAGCCAATTCGCTCTTACCCAAGCCGGAATGGCCGGTAATCAACACGCCGATTTCAAATACATCCAAAAAGACACCGTGTTTGGTGACCGATGTGGCCAAGGTACGTTGCAGATAAATCCGCAACACGTCCATCAAATACGGGCTTTCCAGCTTTGAAGTCAGCAGCGGAATACTGTTGGTATGGCAATAATCGCGCAATTTCGATGACACGGGCAAGCCGTTGGCAACAATCACCAAGGCCATCGGAATATCGAATAATTCGCCGAAATCGTAATTGAGCTCGCCCGATTCCAAGCGATTAAGGTATTCGGCTTCAGCCACACCAACCACTTGAATCTGATTGGGGTGGATAAAATTCAAATGGCCGACCAGCGCCAAAACGGGCTTGTCGGCCTCAACACCGATGCGGTTATCCGCGCCTGAATTACCTGCTGCCCAAGCCAGTTGCAGCTTGTGCTGATTATCAGAATACAGACGGCGGACGGATATACTCGGCATGTTACTCTTCAGTTAATAATAATTTTTGCACTTCTTCGGCGCTCGAAGCAGTCATCAAAGCTTCGCGCACGGCTTTTTGGGAAAATTTGCCGGCCAATTTCGACAATACTTCCAAATGCTCACCAGTGGCATTTTCCGGCACCAGCAACACAAACACCAGCGAAACCGGTTTGCCATCGGGCGCATCGAAAGAAATCGGCTCTTTGGTGCGGATAAACGCCCCTACCGCCTTTTGCACACAGGCATCACGGCCATGCGGAATCGCTACGCCCTGCCCCAAGCCGGTCGTACCTAATTTTTCGCGGGCAAACAGACATTCAAATACATCTGCGCTCGGCAGCCCTGCTTCGTTTTCCAACAACAAACCCACTTGTTCGAACAAGCGCTTTTTGCTGCTGACTTCCACATCCAATTCAATATGGGACAACGGTAGAATTTCGCCAATCAGGCTCATAGGAATCTCTTTTAAGAGGTAGCAAAACAAGACGAATTGTACCGACAGTCGGCACAAATCTCAATCCTAAGCGTACAATTTACATTAAAAGCCTTACGCTTTCAGGCGGCATTTTAATGGCTCTTAACATTACCACCCTGCTTCATCCTAATCTTAACCCATTAAAATGAGAGGATTATTTAAATATTTAACCCATCAGCATATCATTGCTTCGCGCTATTTCTCAAACCGGCATCAATAGATTTTTCAAACTCCGTTAACCTGTTTTCGTCCGTCAAACTTATCCGGCCATAACAAACATACCCGCCGTTGCGGCGGCGGGCATGTTTACTTAAACCAATTTCCACAAATAATGACCGACCAAACCCAAAAACCAAGCCAAGCCGATACGGTTGTTTTCTAAGAAAGTGCGGAAACACACTTGGCGGTCTCGGGTTTTAATTGCGCGGTATTGGTTAATCTGCCACCAAACCGTTACCGGCAACATCAACCAATAAGGCCATGTCGCGCCGATTTGCAACCCCAGCACCACCATTAGCGCGGTAAACCAAAAATGGCACAGCATCACCGCTGCAATATCATGCTGGCCGAAAGTGACGGCTGATGTTTTGATGCCGATTTTCAAATCATCCTCCTTATCGGCCATGGCATAAATCGTGTCATAAGCCAAAGTCCACAAGGCATTAGCCACAAAAATCAACCATGTAATCGGCGGCACGCTGTTGGTGATGGCAGCAAAAGCCATCGGGATACCGAATGAAAATGCCAAGCCCAGATAAAATTGCGGTAAGGGGAAAAAGCGTTTGGTAAACGGATAAGTCATCGCCAAAAACAAAGCCGGCACACTCATCAGCCAAGTCAGTGTATTCATCGGCACCAAACACATCGCCGCCAGCAGGCACAAAATCAAGGTCAGCAGCAGTGCTTCGGCTTTGGTGACCTGTCCGCGGGCAAACGGCCGGTTTTTCGTACGCTCGACCGCGCCGTCAAAATTACGGTCGGCAAAATCATTAATCACGCAACCGGCGCTGCGCATGAGAAACGTGCCGATGGTAAAGGCGAAAAAAATGGTATATCCGGGATGGCCTTCAGCCGCCACCCACATCGCCCAATAGGTCGGCCACAGTAATAATAAGGTGCCGATGGGTTTTTCGACACGCATTAACTGCGCGTAAATCAAAATACGCCCAACGGCATAACGCGGCAAAAAGCGCAGGAGTAATCGTTTTGTGTTCATATGTAAAAAGAAAGAAACGCAAATAATAATGACAAAAAGAATTTTATATTTTCAAACACGTTTTATTTGGCATTATAATTCAAAAATAAAAAACTTATCCGAATCCGGTACATTATCGTATAACTTACTTTTGACTACAGAACCATAATTTGTGAAACAAATGTAGCGCAGATACAAAAAGGCAGTCTGAAAACTTCGTTTTCAGACTGCCTGCTTTCCATAAGAAGTTTATTTATACCGAAGGCATTTCGTAATCATCAGACAAACAGCTTCCCTCCCGTTATTATTTGAATTTTTTTAATTTCAGCCATCTGATACCTTGAAAGAAAAATTGACCGAGGAACACCACACCTGTATAAATTGCAAATTTTATGCAAATAATCATAAATAAGAAAAATACCGTATCATTATGAAAGGATCTTTTTATTCCGAAACCACGCCCGGTAGTTGTTGAAAATTCTTGAGGAAAGATACTCAACCATAAGCAAAATAAAAAAAGTACGAATAACCCCATTAAAACTTTTTTTCGGTCTTTCTTTGGAATATGGTAAGGTTCATTTCTAAAAACAGTTGCATAAAGTATACCTAATACAACTGCCAATAAAACCGTCAGGCTGTTCGTCACTTTGGCGGCGAAAGGGTAGCGGTCAGGCTTAAAGTACCCGTTACCAAACAAATATTTATCCAGAAAATGCTCGAATGAAACCGCCCAAGGATCAATTGCATGCGTAGGCATAAGTATAAAAACCAATATCGGAAAACCGATAAGTATGTAGAAAAATACCGTTCCCACCTGCTTTTTTGTCATAAGATTCTCCTTACAGGCCGTCTGAAAATTTTCAGACGGCCTGTTTTCAATAAAAAGTTTATCTCTGCTACAGAACCTGCACTTTTACAGACAGCTGAAATGGTTTCTATAGATGCTCGAAATTCTCGTATTGCCAGCCGCTTTAAAACAGCTAATACTTATTGACGAGGATTTTTAATCCGTTCAAACCGTTTTGAAAACAACCGGACAAAATAGCTTATTGATAGAAAAATCATTACTTCTTTCACGGTCATTAAAAACAGAAAATAGAAATAATTATTATGAAAAGACTGTTTTGTTCCGAAACTTCTCCCTATACTGGTACTGAATTCCTGAGGATATATGCTTACCCATAATAGAAGTGATAAAGCGACAAAGAAAAACACATGCATCTTCTTCCTATCTTTTCCGGTTATAGAATCAGGATCGTATTTGCTAAATATTCCGCAATAGATACCTGAAAAAACCGCCGAAACAACAGTAAAACTATTGGTTACTTTAGAAGCAAAGGGATAACGGTCAGGTTTGTAGTAACCGTTTCCAAACAAATAATCATCTAGAAAGCTGTTTAATGAAATCGCCCAGTCAGCAGCTGCATGAGCGGGTATAAATAAAAATATTAATGTTGGCAGAATTAACAACATATAAAAAATCATATGACCTGTTTTTCTGCTCATTAACTACTCCTACTATAAATCTGATTCATGCTAAAGGAGATCTGAAAGCCCCATCAAAATAGGCTTTATATTTTGCTCTTTGAAAATAATTTGCATATGACGCCACCGAAGACTCGGACACCTACATAAATCATAATTTGTTTAATAAAAATTAAAAAAAGAAAAGTAAAGGGGTTATTATGAAATGACCTGCTTAATCCAAAATTACGTCCACTGCTACTAGAAAATTCTTGAGGCAATATACTGACCCATAAGAACAATACAAGCATCAAAAAAATAAAGGCATATCCTTTTTTTCTATTTTCTTTAGGTACTATATCTGCTTCTTTACCATATAAAATAGTGCATAATAATCCCATAAAAAGGGCAAAAATTACGGTAAAAATATTAGTAACTTTTGCCGCAAAAGGGTATCTGTCGGGTTTATAATACCCATTACCAAACAAATAAGCATCTAAAACATTATTAACCAATACAGACACTCTACCAACAGCATCAGCCGGGGTTAGAACAAATATTACTATTGGAAAAAGAATTAATATATAAAAAAATATACGGTCAAGTTTATCTTTGTCCATATCAGTATCCTTACAGGCTGTCTGAAAATTTCCAGACAGCCTGTTCTCCATAAGAAGTTTATTTATATCGAAGGCATTTTGTAATCATCAGTTATGGAATTGACAGGCGGCGGCTCAGCTTGGTAAACACCATCGTTGCCGAGACCGGCCGGTTGGTTTGGTACCGGTATCATGCCCGTTATCCTTTCCCACTCTTCATCATACTCGTCGTAAAACTCTTGGTACCAATTCTTCAGCCAGATTATAGATTTTGAGGGCATATTCGGTGGGGTTCTCGCCTGCTTTAGCGGCAGCTTGGCCGAGATATTCCAAATCCAGATACTCTTCCCTCAAGCCTAAGGCTGCGCGGATTTCGTCTCCGTTGACCGTGTTTGCCGTTTCAGTCTGCGTATCTGCAGGCTGATGCGGAATCTGCTCTGCAGGATTTGCGTCTTCCGGCGCCAGCATGGCCTTAACGGCTTCGTCGCTGTAGGTTCGGATATTGTCGCCATTGACAGACACGTTTTCGTCTGCGCTCACGTTGCCGATAACGGAAATGTCTTTGCCTTCCAACTCCACGTTTTTGAAATGTTGCTCGCCGATTAGCGTCATTTCGTTTTTGGCAGACAGCTTGAGGGATTCGGAAGATTTGAAATTTCCAACCACAGCCAAATCCTCATAAGGTTCACCATCTTTATTCATCACCTTATTTAAGTCATATTGGCCTGATTGTGATATGTCTTTTTCTAATGCCTCAAATGCAATAGAAATACCGTATCCGATAGCAGCTCCTGCTATAGCTGTTCCAATGACCACAGCAGTTCCTGTTCCTCCAATAGCAGCCGCCAATATCAACCCACCCGTACGCACCAGCCCCATACTGGCCGCACCCGCCGCCGCCGAACCGACGATTTTGGACACCTGCCCGACCACAGGGCTCCAATCGCCGCTGTCCCATGCCGCACCAAATCTTTTACCCAGCTCCAAGCCGTCCGTTACATGGGAAACACCGCCCGTGATTTTGGTGAGCATACCGATGCCGTAAGCCTTGCCGCTCAAATCGCCATGCTGCTGCTTCACTTCCGCGCTATTGTCGGCGATTTCTTTCACAGCCTCTTTCAAGGCTTCGGGATGCTTCACATAGAAATCCCTGAGTTCGGCAGACGATATTTTATCCTGTTCGATACCGGCCATTACCCGGGTCAAGCCGTTTTGTACGTCGTGGCGGATATGGTGTTTTTCAGCTTATCGGCTTCCTCCATAAAATGACGGTGGATGCCGCCCGCCGCACCGCCTGTCACGGTAACGGCATTACCGACGGCCTGGGCGGCAATTTCTTCAGGATGTTTGGGGGCTTCATCGGGCTTTACGGCTTCCTTGTGCTCAGGTTCAGGCTCGGGCTGCGGTTTGGCTTCAAATTGGAAATCAGGCGGAACAGGTGTTCTGAAACTGTCTAAAAAGTACCGGTCGTTCATCGCCTGAATCTGCCCGGATACTTCTTCCTGCCTTCTCATCATCGCAAAGGAATCCGGACGCTCCCCCCGTACTACTACAGTATTCGTAACCGGATTCGCGCCATCATGCCCTATAACGTAAAGCGGGGTTCTTGAGCCGAATGAGTCATTCATAATCTTTGTCTCCTTTACTGTTTGATACCTGCCGTATTGAGATGATAAAAATCATTCTCAATGAAATTTGAGTAATAAAAGCCCAAAAAGTTTCATCAAAAACTTCCTTGCCGGTTGAAACCCCGCCCTTCAGGACGGCAGAATCGGGAGTTATCCGGAAGAGGTGCAACCCTTCCGAATCAGGGCAACACACAGGGCTGCGCTTTATGTGCAGCCCTGTGTGTTGAAACATATGGCAAATGAAAAAAGAGCAGTTATTCCTGCTCTTTTTTCAGACGGCCTTTTATTTTATCTTACAGCTCAATCCCTTTGAGCTTTGCCACGGTGTTGATGTCTTTGTCGCCACGTCCGGACAAGTTCACCAGAATCACTTGGCTTTTATCCATTTTTGGTGCATTTTCTACTGCCCAAGCCAAAGCATGGCAGGATTCCAAAGCCGGAATAATACCTTCAAATCGACACAACAAATCAAACGCGTTTAGAGCCGCTTCGTCATTGGCCACGGTATATTCCACACGGCCGATGTCGTGCAGGTGGCTGTGTTCAGGACCAATCCCCGGGTAATCCAATCCGGCGGATACCGAATGCGTGCCCAACACTTGGCCGTCTTCATCCTGCATCAAATAGCTGCGGAAGCCGTGCAACACGCCAATCGGCGCGCGTGAAGTAATCGGCGCGGCGTGTTGCGGCGTATCCACGCCGCGGCCACCCGCTTCCACGCCGACCAAGCGCACGTTTTCTTCTCCGATATAAGGGTGGAACAAACCAATCGCATTCGAGCCGCCGCCCACGCAGGCCACCGCCACATCAGGTTGGCGGCCGATGGCTTCCTGCATTTGTTTTTTTGCTTCGTTGCCGATAACGCATTGGAAATCGCGCACCATTTCAGGATAAGGTGCAGGACCGGCGGCGGTGCCGATGATGTAGAAAGTGTCGCCCACGCGTGCCACCCATTCGCGCATGGCTTCATTCATCGCGTCTTTCAGCGTGCGGCTGCCGCTTTCCACACCCACCACGTTGGCACCCAATAATTTCATGCGGAATACGTTGGGCATTTGGCGCTGAATATCATCGGCACCCATATACACATCGCAAGTCATGCCGAAACGCGCCGCCACGGTGGCCGAAGCCACGCCGTGCTGCCCCGCGCCGGTTTCCGCAATCACGCGCTTTTTGCCCATGCGTTTGGCCAACAAAGCCTGACCGATGGTGTTGTTCACTTTGTGCGCACCGGTGTGGTTTAAGTCTTCACGTTTCAACCAAATCTGCGCGCCGCCCAAATGTTTGCTCAAACGTTCGGCATGATAAACGGGGCTCGGGCGGCCGGCATAATGTTTCAAATCATGCTCGAATGCCGCCCAAAATGCAGGATCCTGCTTCGCTTCGGCGTAAGCCTGTTTCAATTCTTCCAGAGCGGGAATCAGCGTTTCTGATACATACAGGCCGCCGTGTTCGCCGAAAAATCCCTGTTGGTCGGGTGCTTGATAATTTTGCATGAATGAATTCCTTTGTGGGGTTTCAGACGGCCTGATTTATTTCCGGGCCGTCTGAAAACAATAACTTTAATGAATGCCGATTATACACATATTTTTCGTGCGAACGCGCTTATCCGCCTGCAAAAATCCTTGTTTTCAGACGGCCTATAACAATCCGGCAAACTCAAAAAACGCCCGATACGCCGCCGTTTTCTTGTCAAAACCCAAAGGATACGCGCGCGAAGTGGACGGCAGCCGCGTGAGCGTTAGGGCGCGGCCTTGATAAACATAATCAATGGTTTCGCCCGTTTTCGGCAGTTCGGTTTTCTCGGGCAGCAGACCGAGCAGCACTTCCGTGGCTTTGCCGCCGGTAGTAAACAAATGCCTGCAATGCGGCAGCTTGTGCAGCACCGCGGCCAAATCCACCGCTTCGACCACTTTCAAAAACTTATCCGAAGCGTTGTCCTGTCCGCGCACAGCTTTCCACACCGTCGGACAAGATGCAATGCCGCGCTCATGTAAAAAAGCAATAATCTTTTCCCTATCAAAGGCTTTTTCAGCCGGCCTTTGAAAATGCGTTTTGTCGCCGAAAAACACCTCGCCGTAAATGCGCCACATATCGTTTTGAAAATTCGGATAATGAAACTGCATGGCACGTTTGTCTTCTTTGGGCGGAAACGTGCCCATCATCATCACCGTCGCATTGGGTGGCAGAATCGGCGCAAAAGGATGGGTTTCAACAATAGGCTTGCCGTTCATCGCTACGCATCCGCTTGTATCACGGCTTGCAAAAATGCCGCCATTTTTTCCGCATTTTTAATACCGCCGCTGCTTTCCACTCCGCCGGACACATCCACCGCCGCCGCGCCGCTGATCCGAACCGCTTCGGCCACATTGCCGGCGTTCAAACCACCTGCCAACACCCACGGTTTGTCGCGGTAACCGGCAAGCAGCTTCCAGTCGAACTGCAAACCCGTGCCGCCATATTCGTCGGGGTGATAGGCGTCAAACAACACCGCGCGGGCATGGGGAAATTTGCTTGAGGCCGTCTGAATGTCTACCGCGCTTTGCACGCGCACGGCTTTCAAATAAGGGCGGTCAAACCGGCGGCAGAATTCATCGTCTTCATCGCCGTGAAACTGAATCGCATCAATCGGCACTTGGCGCAGCGTTTCGCGGATCTGCCCGGCTGTTTCATTGACAAACAACGCCACCACGGTCACAAACGGCGGCAGCGCGGCTACAATCTTTTGCGCCTGTTGGATATTGACCGCGCGTTTGCTCTTGGCGAAAAACACCAATCCGACCGCATCGACGCCCAACTGCGCGGCAGCGCGGGCATCTTCGGGGCGGGTAAAACCGCAGATCTTGGTTCGGATTCGGGTCATGCGTGTTCCTTAGGTTCAGCTTTTCAGACGGCCTATTATAAAGCAAAGGCCGTCTGAAAAATAAGCGGTTTTGCGGCAGCGCAATCAACAAAACGTATTTCCGCATTACAATACGCTTTTTATTCAGACGGCCTCATCATGAATTACCTTGCTTGGAACGGCATTCCCAGTCTTACCGAACTCGTGCGCACGCTCGAGAGCCATGCTAAACCGCTTTATTGGGCGGTGTGCCTGCCTGCGCGGGAAATGCCGCTATTCAGGCCGTCTGAAAACCCTTGCGCCTTAGAGCAGACTTTAGCCGGAGCCATTGCGCGCAAAATCGGCTGCCTGCAATTCAATGCCGTGAATGTGCTGGCGAATGTGTTGCCCGATGTGCATTTGTGGCTGGTGCCGTCTGAACATGCTGCCGATATTCAAACGCATTTTCCGCACGCCTTGCAATGGCAGACCGCCCCCGTCACGCAACGCGAAACCGCTGTCAAACCCTGGTTCAGCCCGATTGAGAACCAAGCCAAACCCACCGGCGCCATCGTCATCGGTGCGGGCATAGCCGGAGCAGCCACCGCGCGGGAATTGGCCGAACACGGCGTGCGCGTAACCGTGCTTGAAGCCAAACATATTGCCAATGGCGGTTCGGGCAACCGCCAAGGTTTGCTGTATGCCAAAATCTCGCCGCACCCGACCGAGCAAACCGAATTGCTGCTGGCAGGCTATGGCTACACGAGGCGGCTGTTGGCCGATTTGCTGCCCGAACAACACGCTTGGGGCGGCGATGGCGTGTTGCACGTCAATTTTAATGAAGCCGAGCGCAAGCGCAATCAGGCATTGGGTTTGCAGCGCCATCATGCGCATTTATACCGCTCCGTTTCCCAACAAGAAGCGGAGGAACTCGCAGGCATGGATGTCGGTTCAGACGGCCTCTATTGGCCGCACGGCGTGTGGCTCAATCCGCCCGCTTTGGTGCGCGCTTTATTGGAACATCCCTTGATTGACGTGCACGAACACGCACCGCTGCTTTCGGCGGAATTTGACGGCACGGCTTGGACGGCGCACACCACACAAGGTAATTTCACCGCACAACACCTGATTTACTGTATGGGCGCCCACAGCCCTAACGCGCCCGAGCGCAACGTTTCCAAACTGCCGTTCCGCCAAATCCGCGGCCAAACCGGCGTCGCCAAAGCAAGCGCGTTTTCGGCCAGGCTGCGTTGTGCCTTATCAGGCGAATGCTACGTCAGCCCGAGCTGGCAGGGGCAACACTGCTACGGCGCGACGTTTGTTCTAAACAGCAGCGATGAAGCGTGGCATCAACACGAAGAATCGGTAAACCGTGCTGCCTTGCATGATTTACATCCGGTTTTGGCTGATTCGCTGTTTTCAGACGGCCTCAATCCCTTGGCTGAAGCCGGCGGCCACGCGGCTTTACGCTGCGACAGTCTGGATCATTTGCCGATGGTCGGCGCGGTGGGCGACATTGCCGCCATGCAGGACGTGTACGCCAAACTGGCTTTGGACAAACATTACCGCCTCAACGCCCCCTGCCCTTACCTGCCCAATGTCTGGCTCAACACCGCCCACGGCACGCGCGGTTTAGCGACTGCGCCGATTTGCGCCGCATCGCTGGCCGCGGAAATCTTAAACCTGCCCCAACCTTTGCCGCCACGCCTGAAAGCCGCGCTGCATCCCAACCGCGCCGTGATTCGGGCAATTATGCGCCATCAGCCGCTGTTGTGAAGATAAGCCGTCGGCACCCCATCTGCCTCCATCCCGCAATTTACCCGCCAGATACTTACGTTTGACACTATGAACAAAAAAATCATAACAAATCAGTGATTTTTTCTAAAAATCAATATTTTTCAGACGGCCTTGGAAACCTTTACGCATAAAATCAGGTCTGAATGAAAATCTGACAACTAAACATCACATTATCGGGCAGATTGATTTAAAATATTCCAAGTAATTATTCATATCTTAAAAAATTATGCGTTATTACGGTACTATTGTCCGTTGGAACGAAAGCCGCCGCTTCGGTGCAATACGTGAAGAAAGCACCGAAAACGAAATATTTGTCGCGCTTTCCGCATTCAACGGCAACCCCGATGGCCCTTTTGAAGGCCAGCGGGTTTCCTTTTATCTCGCCAAAGGCCGCCAAGGCCGCAGCGAAGCCCAAGATGTGCGCTTTGCCGATGACTTTGACGATGAGGCCGAATCATCATTTTATGCAGCCTACCGCAAGCAAGGCTGCCCTTCGCGTGCAGGCGGTGTGTTGCTGGCGATTTTATTAGTTGCGGCGCTACTTGGCGGCGCTTGGTACGGCTGGCAGGTTTGGCAAAACCACCGCGCGCAAACGGTTCACACTACCAAGCAGTCCGATTCTATGGTTGCCACCATTGCTGCGTAAATGGAAGCCGAACGCAAAGCATGGAATCATGCCGTCAAACCGCCTGCTTCATCCAAGCCGTCAGCCCAATTCAGCTGCGACGGGCAGCAATAGTGTGCGCAGATGAGTTCGCGTGAAGAAGCCGAATTCTTTATCCGCCATTGCCCGGACACCAAAATGGACGGTGACAACGATGGCATTCCGTGCCAAGACGACAGCCGCCGGTGGCCTGAAGCCTTTCAAACCCTGATTCGGACATAGCTCGAAGCAAACACAACGCATAACGAAGAAATGTGCCAAAGATGGCGATTTTCACAATTCTCAATATACCTATTAAAGGCCGTCTGAAAAAATAATCCTTTCAGACGGCCTTTATGCTGTCTTAAAACGCCGGTTTCCCTTAAAATACCGCCTGAACAAATGACCGCATGATTTGCATTTATTTAAGAGACTGAAACACCATGAATTTACACCAAACCGTAGCGCGTGAAGCCGAAGCCGCTTTCGCCGCCGCCGGTATTGCCGGTGCGCCTGTTGTGTTGCAACCGGCCAAAAATGCCGACTTCGGCGATTTCCAAATCAACGGCGTGATGGGTGCGGCCAAACAGGCCAAGCAAAATCCGCGCGAACTGGCGCAAAAAGTGGCCGACGCGCTGGCCGGTAATGCCGTTATCGAATCTGCCGAAGTGGCCGGCCCCGGCTTTATCAACCTGCGTTTACATGCTGACTTTTTGGCACAAAACATTCAGATGGCTTTAAACGGCACCCGCTTGGGCGTGGCTGAAAATGCCGAGCCGAAAACCGTGGTTATCGACTATTCTTCACCGAACTTGGCCAAAGAAATGCACGTCGGCCATTTGCGTTCCAGCATCATCGGCGACAGCATTTCGCGCGTATTGGAATTTTTGGGCGACAAAGTTATCCGCCAAAACCACGTCGGCGACTGGGGCACGCAATTCGGCATGCTGGTGGCCTACATGGTGGAGCAGCAAAAAGACAATGCTGCGTTTGAGCTTGCCGATTTGGAACAATTCTACCGCGCCGCCAAAGTGCGCTTTGACGAAAGCCCGGAATTTGCCGACACAGCCCGCGAATATGTGGTGAAACTGCAAGGCGGCGATGAAACCGTATCAGCCTTGTGGAAGCAGTTTGTCGAGATTTCCTTAAGCCACGCGCAAGCCGTTTACGACACGCTGGGCTTGAAGCTGCGCCCTGAAGACGTGGCGGGCGAATCGATTTACAACGACGATTTGCAGCCGGTGGTCGATGACTTGGTGGCGCAAGGTTTGGCGGTTGAAGATGACGGTGCGAAAGTGGTGTTTTTGGAAGAATTCAAAAACAAAGAAGGCGAACCGGCCGCGTTTATCGTGCAAAAACAAGGCGGCGGCTTTTTGTATGCCTCCACCGACTTGGCTTGTATGCGCTACCGTGTCGGCCGCCTGAAAGGCGAGCGCTTGCTGTATATCGTTGACCACCGCCAAGGTTTGCATTTTGAACAACTTTTCACCACTTCGCGCAAAGCCGGCTACCTGACGCCAAACGTAGAAGCGGAATTCATCGGCTTCGGCACCATGATGGGCAAGGACGGCAAACCGTTCAAAACCCGTTCGGGCGACACGGTGAAGCTGGTGGATTTGCTCGATGAAGCGGTCGAGCGCGCCACTGAGTTGGTGCGAAGCAAAAACCCTGATTTGAGCGCGGAAGAAGTGGATCAAATCGGCCAAACCGTCGGCATCGGCGCTGTAAAATACGCCGACTTGAGCAAAAACCGCACCAGCGATTATGTGTTCGATTGGGATGCGATGTTGGGCTTTGAAGGCAACACCGCGCCTTACCTGCAATACGCCTACACCCGCGTGCAAAGCGTGTTTAAAAAAGCCGGCGATTGGGATGCGGCCGCCCCTCCGGCCTTGACCGAGCCTTTGGAAAAACAACTGGCGCTGGAATTGCTGAAATTTGAAGACGTATTGCGTAGCACCGCCGAGAGCAGCCACCCGCACTACTTGGCCGCCTATCTTTACCAAGTGGCAACATTGTTCTCACGCTTCTACGAAGCCTGCCCGATTCTGAAAGCCGAAGGTCAGGCGCGCAACACGCGTTTGCAGTTGACCAAACTCACCGGCAACACGCTCAAACAAGGTTTGGATTTACTCGGTATTGAAACGCTGGATGTGATGTAAGCAGCGTCATGCAATTAAGGCCGTCTGAAAAGGTATTTTTCAGACGGCCTTTTTGCTATTATGCCACTTTATTTCTTTTAAGATACTTATGAACCGTTATCATCTGATGCTGGCAATAGTCAGCGCTGCCCTAATTTGGTCGGGCATCAACCCGAAAGACTACCCGACTTGGGGCTTGGAAGTATCTCCGGCCGTTATCGGCGCGGTTTTGCTGCTGGCCACTTACCGCCGCTTCCGCCTCAGCGATTTTGCCTATTGGGTGATGACGTTTCACGCAGTGGTATTGATTGTCGGCGGGCACTACACTTATGCCGAGGTGCCGCTGTTTGACTGGCTGAAAGAACCGATGGGCTGGGAGCGCAACAATTACGACAAACTCGGCCACTTTATGCAGGGCTTTTCACCGGCAGTCATCGCAGCAGAAATTTTATGGCGAAACCAAGTAGTCACCAGCCGGAAATGGTTGGTTTTTCTCAGCTTTTGCGTGTGCATGGCCATTAGCGCGGTATATGAATTGATTGAATGGCTGGCAGCAGTCTTGGGCGGCCAAAGCGCGGAAGCATTTTTAGGCACGCAAGGCTATGAGTGGGATACGCAGGCCGATATGATGTGGTGCGGCATCGGCGCTTGTGTGATGTTGGCTTGCTTGCTTTGGAAAAATCATTTTAAAACAAATGCGTTGAAATAACTAAATTTTAGAGGCCGTCTGAATAAAAATGTTTCAGACGGCCTTTTATCTTAAATCAAACTTATTTCACCGCTTCCGGCATGCCTGAAGAATGGTGGCTGGTGATGAGCCAGTTTTGGCCGTCCCATTTGTAGGTGAAGGTATAGCGTGCAGGCACTTTTTTGCCGTTGGCGTAGGTGAAGGTATAGATGCCGGCGTCAAACGCGGTATTGCAGCCGATTTGGATTTGGCGGCTGTTGATCACACCTGACGGGCGGTTCGGCAGCCAATGTACGAAATAATCTTCTTTCTCGGCAGCAGTCAAACGCGGCGTGTTGGATACGGTTGGCAGCAAAATCGATTTAGGTGCGTAGTTGGCCACCACTTTTTTCTCGTCACCGGTTTTCAAGGCATCATTCCAGCGTTCAAATAAGGCAACGATTTCTGCTTCGCTGGTCTTTTTGCAGGCGCGTTCGCCTTGGTGGTGTTTGTGCGCTTTGTCGTGTTTGTGTGGGGCGGCACAAGCGCTCAACGCCAAAGCAGCAGATACGGCCATCAAAATGGTGGATTTTTGCAGCATAAGTTGCTCCTATGATTTACTGGTGATAAATGGCGATGTCTGTCATGACGATTAGTACATCTACTCTAATCATAACATAGGTTTTTGATTTGCAGTAAAAAAATCCGCCCGACCGTATTATTCACATGGTCTATTCATCTTGAATATTTACGGCACTTCATGCCCCAAAGCAGCTGAATATACGTTAATCCATGCTTCTTCGCTGAAGCGGATGGTAAGGGCATCGGCCGCATTTTTCACACGCTCGATTTTTCCTGAACCCACAATCGGCATCATGCCGCTCGGATGGTTAAGCAACCAAGCATAGGCCAGCGTGTCGATGCGGGTTTCGTTGTAGGCTTCGCCTGCCTGCAACAAAGCTCGCGC
Organism: Neisseria weixii; assembly: GCF_042658245.1. Classification (NCBI taxonomy): domain Bacteria; kingdom Pseudomonadati; phylum Pseudomonadota; class Betaproteobacteria; order Neisseriales; family Neisseriaceae; genus Neisseria; species Neisseria weixii. The sequence goes on along the minus strand of NZ_JBHSPY010000003.1, from coordinate 65,419 downwards.
AACGCGTTGGCTTCGTTCATCGCCATCATCAAACAATGCACCGCCGGCCAAAGGTGACCATGCCATCGGTTTGACGCGTTTTTCCAAGAGATAATCCAAGCTGCCGTCTTCAAATGGCGCAATATGCAAAGGAGAAACCTCGATTTGGTTGGTAGCCAAAGTTTGGTTGACATACGATTGCAACATATTGAATTTTTGGGCAGAATAGTTCGATACACCAAAATAGCGTACCAAGCCGCGCGAATGCAGATTATCAAACGCGGCCGCCACTTCTTCAGGATTCAGGCACGGCGACGGGCGATGCATCAGCAATAAATCGAGATGGCCGCAATTCAATTCTTTTACGGAACGCTCGGCCGACCAGATAATGTGTTCGGCGCTGTTGTCGTAGTGTTTGCTTTTCATGTGCGGCATCGCTTCGTTGGGGAATGAAATACCGCATTTGCTCACAATCGTCATTTGATCGCGCAGGCTTTTTTCTAATTTCAACGCCCCACCAAACTGCCCTTCATTGATGAAACCACCGTAACACGCGGCATGGTCGAAAGTATTAATACCTAAATCCAACACCTCATGAATCAGCTTCACATAGCCTTGCGCATCTAATTGCCATTCATGCGCACGCCAATAGCCATGCACCAAACGGCTCATGCTTAAATCTTGGTTAATGGTATAGTAATGCATATCCGTTCCTTTATGTTTTGTAAAGAGAAAGGCCGTCTGAATCATATTCAGACGGCCTTGAGATTATTATTTCGAATTACGCTCCAAGAGCCAGGCTTGTGCTTCAGCCACATCGTCAAAATATTTCGGATGCTGGTTGGTAATCAGACTGGATAAACGCGCGCCGAGCTTAATCCAAATATCGTCGGTCACCACCGCCACGCGGCCGAAATCGTCTTCATGTTCGTTTAAAAACTTAATCTGCTCCACCGCCATATCAATGGTGAAATCTTTCAAAAGCGTCATATCCAAGAGCATATCGGGCAGGCGGATTTTTTGTTTGCAGTTAAGCAAAGCCTGCTCCAACTCGCGGAAATCATCCAAGGTAAATTCGTTGTATAAGGCCACATTCAGGCCGTAAGACTGCTCGCGGATAGAAATCATGTTTTGCTCCTCGTTTTATTTGAAAAAAGCCGCTTAATCCAAACCGGCTTAATACCGCTTAATACACCACTAGCCACAATAATAATCATACCGAGCACTTCCTGCCAAGTGATTTTATCGCCTAATAACCACATACCGGACAAAGCAGCAAACACCACTGTCAGATATGACAACGAGGCCACGGTAAATTTGTTACCCACTTTATAAGCATGAGTCATACACAACTGCGCCACCGTCGCACTGACACCAATGCCCAGCAAATAAGGCGCACTGCCCCACGACAAAGCATGCCAGCCGGAAAGACTTGCCCACACCGCCGACACGGCCATGCCGGTAACCGACAGGAAAAACACCACGCGCCAACCCGGTTCGCCCAGAAGTGACAACTCGCGCACCTGCATATACGCCCAGCCCGACATCGCGCCGCCGGCCAAACCAATCAGCGCCGGAAACACCTGACCTCTCTCAAACGACGGGTTCAGCAACACCACAACGCCGATAAAGCCCAATACCAATACCGCCTGCGTATACAGAGCGATGTGTTCTTTCAACACCAATAAAGAAAACACCGCCAAAAAAATCGACGAGGTATAGCCCAGCGTTACGCCCGTGGCCAGCGGCAAATGCATCACCGCATAAAACAGGCACAACATCGCCAAGGTGCCGACCACGCTGCGGTTGAGATGCAGCTTCCAATGCGGCGAGCCGAATTTCTCACCGCGCATTTTGGCCATCAAGCCCAACACCAGCGCGGCAAAACTCATGCGCCAAAACACCAGCTCGCCGCTGTTCAAACCAAATTCCTGCGAAGCCGCTTTGATGCACAGGTTCATAATGGTAAAACCCACTGCGGCCACAATAATCCAAGCGGAGCCGAGCAGGTCTTTGTTGCTTTCGGTCATGTTGACAGAGTTCAAAAAATTAATCAGTTAATATTATAACAAAGGCCGTCTGAAAATATGCGGCTCAATGGCATAAGCAAAAAATAATTCGGCGTTCAGACGGCCTTAATCCGCGAAAAATCCGATAATCTTCTGAATCGCCACGTCCATGTGTTTGGGTTGGGAAAACGGATGGTCTGCGCCTTCCACTGCAATCAGTTCGACCACATTGTTTTCAGCAAAGGTTTTCGACACACCGATGCCGATCATCTCGTCTGCCGTACCGTGCAGTATCAACAGATCATCCGCGTCATCCAAATAATCATGCCGCATCACATCCGCCGCCTGCAAAGCATCCAAAAAATCCTTGCTGATTTTCATTTTGCGCTCAAAGCCGAGCAACACTTCCTTACCTTTCTCCACCTTGCTGCGCTCGTCTGCCGACATATTGTCCAGTAGGGTCTGGTACATTTGAATCGCCGGCGCGCGCAACGCCACTTTGTGAAACGGATTACCGTTTTGCGCGATGTAATTCAGCGTGAGATAGCCGCCGAAACTGTTGGCATACGCATAAACGCGCTTGGCGCCAAGATGTTTTTGCGCATACTCAACCACCAAAGCCAAATAAGCAAGGCACTCATCTAACAGCAATTTTTTACGTGCATCCGCCCCATGACAAGGCCAGTCGAACGCCAACGCGGCATAATGGTGATACTTGGCCATCAAGCGTTCGCCGAATTTCACCGTCGAGCGGCCGTCTTTGCTGCTGCCGAAACCATGCATGACAATTACCACGTTTTCCACCGCATGCAGATCTTTTTCGTAAAATAATTTGCAACGCACACTGTAACCGCGCTCGTTGATGTCGAATAGTTTTTCCATATCAATTTACGTCATTTAATTCGTAATGATCAGTATGATAACGCTGTCGGCTTGCAGATAAAAGACTGGGGTCGTCTGAAAGTAGAATACTTTATTTTCAGACGGCCTTTCGTCCCAATAAATAAATCACCGATTTGGCATCATTGCCTTCGCCGGTGCGATAATGTTCGGCAATCAACCAATCCAAGCCGCGGAAGGCCGTCTGAATCGTGGGCAAATCAGCCAGCATGTTGATGTCGCTCGGCCCTTTATCCAATGCCGCCTGCTCAGGATGGAAAAATACACCGGCAAACAGGCCGTCTGAAACCAGTGCCTTAACAATGTTCTGCGCCACTCGGCTGCGCACCGGTTCGGCAAAATGGCAATTGACCGAACTAATCAGCGCATAGGTTTCAGACGGCATCGCCATCCGGGCAACATCGGCGACACGTGCGGCAAACTCTACGCTTTTCAACGCCGCCAACTTTTGCGCCTTGGCAATGCCCACCTCTGACAAATCCACCCCTTCCGCCTGCAAACCCTGCTGCGCCAGAAACACACCGTTGCGCCCTTCGCCGGTCGCCAAATCCAATGCACGCCCTGTTTTGGGCAAATGTGGCTGAATGCGGCGGATAAACTCATGCGGTTCGGTGCCGAAAATAAATTCGTCGGCAGCGTAGCATTCGTCCCATTTGTTCATAACACTCTTTCCATCGGAAAAAGCGTATTTTAACGCAAAAGGCCGTCTGAAAAATCACTTTCAGACGGCCTCGATTTAAGCATTTCAGTTGATTAATCCATCAATCATTTCCTGCACGGTTTTGATTTTATCGATGGCGGAAATGCCGTTGCCCACCGACACATAGCCGTGTTCAAAATTGCCTTCCAGCATGCCTAAACGCATGCCTGTGCCGGCGTTCATCAGTTTGGCGATTTCGCTGCGCGGCGCACCGCTTTCGCTCAATTCAAAACATTGTTTGGCCAATTCGGTCGGCAGCGAGCGATAGTAATAAGGCTCGGTGCGGAACAGCAATAAATCATTGGCGCTTGAGTCCACAATCCAATCTTTCACTTTTTCGCTGGCGCGGCATTCTTCGGTGGCGATAAAAGCCGTGCCAATCCACACGCCTTCTGCACCTAAGGTATAAGCCGCCTGCACGCTGCGTTTATCGGCAATGCCGCCCGCCAACATCATCGGCAAATCGACTTTACCGACAAATTCGGCCAATACGGAAAAACTGCCTATTTCTTTCACCGGCAAGGTGCCGCCTTCATCAAAACCGGTCAACACCAAAATGTCCGCGCCCAATTCCTGCGCTTTCAAAGCATCGGGTAAATTCGGATTCGGCAAACGGCAAATGATTTTGATGCCGGCCTGTTTGAATTTGGCGTAAATCTCTGGGTCAAGTGCGCCATTATCCAGCACCACAGGTACACGCTCTTCAATAAACAAATCCACCATATGTGGAATCAGGGAAAAATCGTAAGACACAATAAACGGCACGCCAAACGGCTTGTCTGTCAGCGCTTTCACTTTGCGAATCTCATTGCGCATACGCTCAATCACGTCTTCATTGGAAGTCGGATTCGTGGTCTGCCCTGCGTGTGGCGCCAAAAAACCCAAACCGCCGGCTTCAGCCACTGCCGCCACCAAGCGCGCGTCGGTCAGCCAAGACATCGGCGCTTGCACGATTGGGTGTTTGATATTCAGGATTTCGGTAATGCGGTTTTGCATGATATTTTCTCGTTTCTTGATTAGGATGGGTGTATTTTATATTTCTAAAATAAAAATAAGAATAGCGATAAATCGAAATATAATTTTCATTATTGGAAACCTTAAATCATAAACATGCCGTCTGAAAAATTTCAGACGGCATGTTTTTACTTCTCGATTGAGAACAGGCTGATTCAAATGTCTTACAAAGGCTTATGAATCTTAAAGCCGCCGTCCACCAAAATCTCAGCCCCTGTGATGAATTTGACTTCATCGCTTGCCAAAAACAGCGTGGTATGTGCCACATCGAGCGGGTCGCCCATGCGTCCAAGCGGGTTGAAGCTGGCGATTTCTGCCAATTTTTCATCGCCGGAATACTGCTTGGCCATAGGGGTCAAAATCGGGCCGGGCGATACTGAATTGACACGGATATTGTATTTGCCAAGACGTAAAGCCATGGCACGGGTCAAGGCATCAACCGCCCCTTTGGACGCCGAATACGGAATGCCGGCAATGCCTTCGCTGCCACGTGTACGCCCAGCGTGTTGATATTGACAATCGCGCTGATGTCGTTTTTCTTCATATAAGGCACAACGGCACAAATCCCCAAAAACGCCCCTTCGGCATTGTCTTTCATCACTTTTTGCCATTCCTCCAAAGATGCATTTTCGTATTTCCAGTCTTTTCCGCCAATGGCGGCGTTATTGGCCAAAATATCAATTTTGCCGAATTTAGCCACAACTTCTTGGGTAACGTTTGTCCAAGACTGCTCGTCTGCGATGTCGTGGACAATACCCAACGCCACATGCCATATTCTCCTTGAATGTCGGCAACCAAATCTTTAATCGCCTGCTCTTGCACATCGGTAATAATCACGGTCGCACCTTCACGGGCAAACACCCGGGCGGTCGTCTCGCCCATGCCGCTGGCGGCGCCGGTAATAATGGCGGCTTTATTGGCTAATCTTCCCATATTCATCTCCTTAGTTGGTTGATTCAATTAAGCCATACTGATACGGCACGCCCAAATGCTCTCGCAAGGTTGAGCCTTCATAATCAGTATGATAAATCCCACGCTCCTGTAAAATCGGCACGACTTTTTCCACAAAATCTTGCACGCCTTTTTGGCTGTCGGGGGCAAGCGAAAAGCCGTCTGTCGCCCCTGCTTTAAACCATTTTTCCATAAAATCCGCCACATCTTTTGCCGTACCAACCACCACAGGATGATAATTAATCACGCCATTGGCAAGGGCTTCTTTGGGCGACATTCCTTGCTTGATGAGCTCCACCGCTCGTGGCGAACGGGGGTCGTGTGGGTGAGGTGTCGCCTGATTTTGCAGGGATTTTGGCAACGGTTCATTGACATCCAAACCGTGCAAATTCACGCCGATCATCGCCGACAAATAGCGGATTTGCCCATAAAATTCATCATCACTCATAAAATCAATGAGCTGCATCCGGCGAGCCAACGCTTCTTCGTACGTATCGCCAATCGTGAACATAAACCCGCTAAACATATTGATGTCATCGGCGTTTCTACCATGCTGTATGGCACTTTGTTTAATAACATTGCGGTAGGCACGGGCTTCATCAATGGAAAACGGATTGGCATACACGCCACTGGCAAAACGCCCTGCCAGCTCAATCCCTTCTGGGCTTGAGCCTGCCTGAAAAACCGGCGGTTGCCCTTGTGGTGTGGCAGGAATGGGCAATGCCCCTTTGACTTGATAATGCTTGCCTTTGTAATTGGCAGGCTTAATTTGGCTCATATCGGCAAATTGCCCTGTTTGCTTGTCGGCAATGTAAGCGTGTTCACCAAATGTACCCCACAAGGTTTGCACCGCTTCCACCATTTCGTGCGCCATTTCGTAGCGTGTGGCAGTGTCAGGCAAAGGTTTGTTGCCAAAATTGTAGGCGGTCTCGCGTGTGCCTGTGGTAACCGCATTCCAGCCGACACGCCCGCCGCTTAATGTGTCCAGTGTTTTGAGTTGGCGTGCCAAATTGTAGGGTAAATTGTAAGTGGTGGAATAAGTTGCCACCAAACCTATTTTTTGCGTGGCATAGGCTACCGCCGAGAGCATGACCATTGGTTCAAGCGGAAAAGCAGGCGTGCGGGTGCTGATGTCCGTGCCACCGCCAGCCCCACCAAAGGACGGCGTATCAGCGATAAACAGCGTATGAATTTTGCCTTGCTCGGCGGTTTTTGCCATTTCCACATAAAAATCAATGTCGGTATAGGCACGCTCGTTGCTGTCGGCAAGTCGCCATGATTGGAACTCTCCGCCGTAGCCCGACACCAGTTGCAACGCCAGTTTCATCTTTTTATTTGTGTTATCAAGATAATCAGCCATTTTGTTTCTCTGTTTAAAAAGTATGGGCTTATTATATTTTTTTATTTTTAAATTAGAATGGTGATTTCTGAGAGGATTATTTTTGAATTTGGAAAGATAATTTTGTAAGGCTGAAAAACAAGAACACCGCCCATTATGGACGGTGTTCATCGCTTATTTCCCCATTTTCCGCTCAAAAGGCATTCCGATTCAATCACTTTAAACAAACCCGGATAAAACACCACGCCTTCCACTTGGTTATCAGGCAAGGGCTTCACGCATTTTGGCGGTACCATTTTTAAAATCATCGGCACTACGCCGGCGAGCGACATCTACCAGATGAAATTTACCATTGGTCAAGGTTTTGGTGCAACTGCGTGCTGATGCAGCCGTCTTGGGTTTGCAAAAAATCACGGGATTTTTGCCACGATTGCAAGGCATCGGCTTCTTTGCTTTTTGGCACTTCAAAGGCGTTGATCAAACCACGCTGTTTTGCCATTCGGCCTAATCCACCGTTTGCAGTGCAACAAGCGGTGGGATTGGGGGATTATTTTACTCGGCAGTTGATCCAATCGGCGATGTCGTTGGTAACGATTTGTCCATTGGGTTCGAGCATCAGCAAATGTCCTAAGCCATTGTATAAGCGCAAGCTTTTATCGGTTGAATTGGTTTCTTCATAGAATTGGATGGCATCTTTCGGCACCACATACAAATCGGCACCACCGCTCACCAGCAAAACAGGGGCAACAAATTTGTCATTGTTGTCTTTCAGGTATTGAATGCCTTCTTTGAAGCTGTTCGGGAAGGATACCGAGAATTTTTCCAGCATTAAAGGATCGTTTGGCAGCGACAAACCTGCGCCGGTATCGGGTACGGGCAGATTAAGCGTCTTATGGGCGGCTTCAAAGCCGTTCACAAAACTGCCTTCCGGCTCCGGGCGCGGCAGGTAGCCGAAGTTCATTTGATTGTAGCGCAATACGCCTGCTGCCAAAATCACACCGTCCGCACCTTTTGGATACTTGGTGCCGTATAAGGCAGTGATGTGGCCGCCCATACTGTGCCCCATCACGAAAACCGGTAAATTCGGATTTTCGGCTTTGGCTTTTTCCACAACACGGCGCAAATCTTCGACCATTTCAAAATAGCTGTTGATGTGAATACTGTCGCGGCCGTCTGATTTGCCGTGTCCGCGCGCATCGAAACGGTAAACGGCAATGCCGTTGCCGGTCATGCGTTGGGTAAAACCGTCGAATACGCCGGAGTGGCTGGCCAAGCCGTGTGAAATCACCAAAACGGCTTTAGCTTTTTGCTGGGGATGGTTTTTAACCAAATGCAGGTTTAAGCCGTCTTGGGTTTTGATTTTTTGGATGGTGGCGGTGGTTTTAAGTAGGGTTTTCATCAAAATTTCCTTACCGGTTGAAACCGCCTTTCAGGGCGGCGGAATCAGGGTTTATCCGGAAGGGGTGCAACCCCTTCCGGATCAGGGCAACACATGGGGCTGCATTTTATGTACAATCCTGTGTGTTGAGATATTGAACCAGTTTATAGGTTGCATATTAAACGGGGAATAGTGAAAATTTGAAAGATGCTTTCTAAAAATGAAAACAATATGCCGTCTGAAAATTTCAGACGGCAATGACTAGGCGATGACCTGCGTCTGACTAATCATAAAATTAGCGATACGTCTGGCAATTCGCCAGTTGCCGTCTTGCTTGACATAGGTGTCAGCATAGCGGACACTGTGTTCTTGCAAGATTTCTTGTCCGTCTTTGGTCTCAACAAGTTTTACCAAACAGTAGTTAATGGCGGTCGCATTGCTGTCATCAACAAACGTAACTGTATGCTGACCGTTAAGATGATACACGCTGTGAAATGGGGTTAAAAATTCTGTGAACACTTTTTCAATCTCGTCCGTGCCATTCATCTCAAACACAAGTTTACCGCCGATATAGGTATGCACCACAGCATCAGGCGTAAATAATGGCATTTGCTCGGCGACTTTTTTCTCGTCCGCCAAATTAGAAAAAGTATCTACCAAGTCTTTTAAGGCTTGGCGTTCGGTTTGGAGATTAACATTCATAAATTGCTCCGTTGTTGAAGTGGAAAATAGTTAAAACAAGGCGGCAACTGCATTTTGCATTTGCCAAGTATTATTGGTTTTGACTGCTTGATAATGTAGCTGTAAATTCCAAGTACCGTTTGCTCCCCAAATGGTTGCACGAGTATAAGCTCGACCAATCACATCAGCCGTATTGCCATCTATTCGGACATTACGCTTTGTTCGTCTATTTGGTGGTATTGCATTTTGTTTGTTTCAATATGGTTTAGCCATTCAAACTTACTTTGTTTGTAACCTGTGATATGGGTTAGGGTAAAGTCGTTGGTAGTCAGTTTACCAATCGTTTCGGTATTTTTATCCAACATCGCCTGATTGATTTGGCGGTAAATGTTCGCTAAAACCTGTTCATCGCTTATTGCTTGCTTGTCCATTTGCTTGTTAGCCTGTTCAGATGGGTCAGTATCGGCATAAGTGCAAGCCGATATGCCCAGCAGTGTTGTTAGGCTAAAGTGTTTTATCATTTATCCAACCCTTTTTGTTTGAGCCAATCCGCCATTAAATCGGCTAATTGAGTATTGTTTTTTTCGCCCATTAAAAAATGTGAATTGCCCTTAATACCGATTTGGGGTAGATGAACCAGTGTCGCATCGCCGCCGTATTTATTGACGGTAGCAACAAATTGTTTCGCCATTTCAAGTTCTGTTCCCCATTTGTCTTCACCAACATTGTTTGAACCAACCTTGATGTAATCGCCATAGTACAGTACAATCGGAATTCGGGTTAATTTTTTAAATTCATCTAGTGGCACGCCCATTGCCGAACCACTTAATGCTTCAAATTTGGCTTTGGTTACGCTTGGCATTTCATGTTCAGGAAACAGAAATGGCGTACCGCCGGGTTCCCATGCCACAATCGCTTTAACTTTATCGCTACGCAAAGCGGTACGCCAGCCGATTGTGCCGCCCATAGAATGCGTTACCAAAACCGCTCCATTGGTTTGGTTTACAAGTTTTGCCAAAACATCGGCGTTCAAATCATTATCCAAAGGTCCTGAGCCGATTGTCCATGCCTGCTGAAAGGCTTGATAAGCCATTTCGCCTTGTGGGAATTGGGCATTGGCAATAGGCTTGCCGTCTTTATCAAAATGCCCCATTCTGGATAAAACCCACAAGGTTTTATCGCCATACATCGGGTTGCTTGCCCAAGGGGTATCGGGGGTTAGGGCTTGGGTGGAGAGATTGGATTTGCCACTTCTTGGCTGGTCAATAAGGTACACGCTGTATCCCTTACGCACAAACAGGCTATCAAACCCTTCACGCCCATCTACCGTACTCTCCCAAGTGCGGGACGACTGTGCCCCACCGTGCTGAAAAACCAAAGGATAGCGTTTGGCATTGACAGGTGTTTGGTATTTGACATAGGCAAAATCGCCATAAGCACGCTGACCGTCAGGAGCGATGAAGTTTTCAGGCTTAAAAGTACCTGTATGTTGTACATACGACCCGCCCACGCTAAAACTACCTTGTTTGGCGATGTTTAAGCCTTGTGGGGCTGTACTACAAGCGGTTAAAAATGCCATAAAAAGGGCGGTGGCAAGCATCAATTTTTTCATAAAATACTCTTCTGTTAGCGATTTTATTCGGGTTATTATAAACCACCCAATTGTCTTTTATTAGCGGGGGTAAAATTTGATAAACTTGTGAATTTAATTCAAAAATACCTTATAATAAGCCAAATTCTCACTTGACCATTTTTATGCAAAATCTCAACGACTTACGAGCTTTTGTGCTGGTTGCCCAGCACAAAAGTTTTACCAAAGCAGGTGAAAAGTTGGGCGTGTCGGCATCGGCAGTATCACATTGTTTGAGTAATTTAGAAAACCGCTTAAATATCCGCCTGCTCAATCGCACTACAAGGAGTATCTCGCCCACGCCCGAAGGCTTAATGCTGTTAAACGACATTTCGCCTTACCTACAAGCTATTGATTTATCAATAAAAAAGATATCCGAAAACCAAGATAACATCACAGGCACGGTTCGCATTAACGCCAGCCAAGTTGCCATAGAAATGGCGATTTTGCCCAAACTCGCCCCCATTTTTGAGCAGTTTCCCCACATCAACATTGAGCTTTTTAGCGAAAATCGTTTTGTGGATATTGTGGGTGAAGGCTTTGATATGGGCGTACGTTTGGGCGATGATTTGGCAAAAGATATGGTGGCGGTCAAGATTTCACCCCCTTTGACGACCGTTCTTGTTGCCACGCCTAGTTATTTGCAAAACAAAGAAATCCCAAAACAAATCAAAAAACTGGATAATCATCGCTTGCTTGGCTTGCGCCTGGAGACTGACCGTGAGCCGATTGCGTGGGATTTTTGGGTGGCGGGCAAATTGGTGTCGTATGTGCCAAAAGGTCAGCTAATTTTAAACAGCAATCCTTTGCCTGCGGTCAAAAATCATTTGGGTATTGGGTTTATGCCATATTTTATGGTGGAAAATGAATTAACATCGGGCGAACTGGTTGAAATTTTGGGCGAATTTAAAATGACTTATGAGCCATTTTATGCTTATTATCCTAGCCGAAAGCACCATTCAAGAGCGTTTGAAGTGGTATTACAGGCGTTAAGGGAATAATCATGAAGTTTGAATTTTGGATAATTTTTCCAAGTGTGTTTAGCTTTCAATAAAATTATATTTTCACAATCTGGTTAGACAACTAAAACTATAATGGAGCCGTTTCTTTTTATTGGGCGGATTGGGCGGCGATTTTGCGCAACAATGCGGTTTCGTCCGCCGATAAATTCAGGCACGCGCCCATTTTTCCGGGAATTTCCACCGCTTGGTGCTCCAAGGCCCTGCCACTGTTGGTGAGGCGGATAATGACGCTGCGTTCATCTTCAACGCTGCGTGTGCGTTCAACCAATCCTTTGGCTTGCAGGCGTTTGAGCAGGGGGGTGAGCGTGCCGCTGTCTAAGTACAGCTTTTCACCCAGCCCGCCCACGCTTTGTTCGCCGTGTTCCCACAACACCAGCATGACCAGATATTGCGGATAGGTCAAATCCAGCGCTTGCAGAAAAGGCGTATAGCGGCGGGTGATTTCTTTGGATAAGGCATAAAGCGGAAAACACAATTGGTTTGAAAGCTTGAGTTGCTCGTACATGACAGTAATCTAGATTAAATAAAATCAATTCTATCACATTATTATATTGTTCAAAATTTAATTTTCTCAAATTAGCTATAGAAAATCCGATACCTTTGCAAAATTCCTGGATTTGAGTGCAGCTCGAAATTGGAACAGCATAGAAAGTAGACCTATCAATTATATAGTGCAGTATTTCGAGCAGTGCATAATGAAAAAATGTGCCAAAGATAGGGATTTTACAAAGGGCATCAGGCCGTCTGAAACTTTTCAGACGGCCTCATCATTACCAATGCAATACCGCACTCTCTTCAACCGGCACGCGGCCTAAATGCGTTTTGTTCTGTTGCGCGTCCCAATCCGGATGACCGAAAGCGATACCGTGCAGCAGTTTGTAATCACCGGATACGCCTAATTCGCGGCGGATGTCGTCGGCGAACAAACCTAAAAACAGCATCGGAATACCGCCGAAGCCGCGTGCGGTCAGCGACAATAAAAAGGTTTGCGAATACATGCCCATATCGGCGGCAATGTTGACATCGTGATTATCCACGCCGGGCATAAACAAAAACGCCATGTGCGCTGCGCCGTAGCCGGTGATGTTTTGCTCGATGACCGGCCGGCGGCCGGCTTTGTCTTCGCGCGGCACACCGAAGCTGGTGGTGAATACATGCGCGTATTGGTTACGCCAACGCGGTTCATAAATACCGGTGAACTTGCTTTGGTCAAACTCGAAATCCGGACTGAATTTGCCCTCACGGAAACGCTCGCCGATGATTTTGTGCAGGCGCTGCAAGGTTTCGCCCGAAGCGATATGCACCAGCCACGGCTGGGTATTGCAGGCTGACGGCGCATTTTGCGCATCGGTAAGGATTTGTTTGATTTCCGCTTCGGTCATCTCGGCCGGCAAAAATTTACGGATAGACTGGCGGGTTTTAACGGTAGTTTCAAAATCTAACATGGCGTTCTCTTTTCTTTATTGAATCATGCAACGGCACCCAGTTTATTTTGTTGAAAACAAAATAAAAACTCCTTAAAATGGAAACTTGTATTCCATAAACGGAAATTTTATGAACCTCAATGCTTTACGCCTTTTCGTTGCCGTTGTGCAAGAAGGCAGTTTGTCGAAAACCTCGGAAAAACTTGATGTACCGGTTGCCACCATCAGCCGCCAAATCAGCGGGCTGGAAAAATCGCTGAATATCCAATTGTTTGACCGCTTCAAATCAGGTGTCAAGCCGACGATGGCCGGGCAGCGGCTGTATGAGCAGGTGTATGCCGGCATGGATAACCTGGTCAATGCCGGACAGGTATTGTTTGCCGAACAAGGCCGTCTGAAAGGCTTGTTGCGCATTTCCGCCCCACCCGGTTGCACGCCCGTACTGGATTGGATTGCCGAATTTCAAACGCAGTTTCCGCAAGTGCAGATTCATTGCACCATGACCGACCGCGTGCTCGACATGACAGCCGACGGCATTGACGTGGCGTTCCGCATGGGCGGATTGCACGGCGACAATTTCATTGCCAAAAAAGTATTGTCGGTCGGCGCGAAATGGGTAGCACACCCTGATTTATTGGCCAAATCCGGCACACCGCACACCGTGGCCGAATTAGCCGCTTTACCCGTGGCGGGATGGGCACGCAATGGCGGAAACATGCTTAAAGTGATGGTGGGTAAGCAGGCGCATTTTGTGCCCTATGTGTTTGCCTGCAACGAAAGCTCTGCCTTGGAATATATGGCTGTCGCAGGCAAGGCGGTGTGCCAATTGGCGGATTATTCGGCCAATCGGATGATGGCACAACATGGTTTGGTGGAAGTATTGGCCGATGTGGATTTCCCGCGCTACGATGTGTCGATGATTTACGCGGCGCACCGCTATCCTTCCAGCATTGTGCGGGCGTTTGTGGAATTTGTCGGGCAGCAGATTGAGGCCGTCTGAACTTTACATACCAATTTTTTCAGATGCTTTTTCAGACGGCCCGGACGGGCCTATAATATGAAAACAATTTTCCCAACTTCCAAACCCTTAAAGGAATCAATATGTTTGGTATTACTAAAAAACAAGTATTAGACGCTTTTACCTTCCGTTCGGCCTGCCGTTACTACGATCCAGAACGCAAAATCAGCGATGAAGACTTTAATTATCTGTTGGAACTGGCGCGTTTGTCGCCAAGCTCGGTCGGTTCAGAACCGTGGAAATTTCTGGTAATTCAAAACCCTGAATTGCGTGAGAAACTGAAACCGTTCAGCTGGGGCATGGCGCGGCAGCTGGATGCGTGCAGCCATTTGGTGGTGTATCTGGCAAAGAAAAATGCCACTTATGATTCCGGTTTCTTGCGCGCCGGTTTGGAAAAACGCGGGCTGACCGACGAACAAATGGCCAAAAGTGTGGCGATTTATGAAAATTTCCAAAAGCACGACATCGAAATCTACGGAAACGAGCGCGCACTTTTTGACTGGACCGGCAAACAAACCTACATTGCCCTAGCCAATATGATGACCGGTGCCGCTTTAATCGGCATTGACTCTTGTCCGGTAGAAGGTATGGACTACAAGGAATTCAACCGCGTTTTGGTCGAAGAAGGCCTGTTTGATCCCGAAGAATGGGGGGTTTCCGTAGCCTGTACCTTCGGCTACCGCGCCAAAGAAATCACCCACAAATTCCGCCGTCCGCTTGATGAATTGGTGACGTGGGTGAAATAATCCGAATGCTTCTTTTAAGGCCGTCTGCAAACAATAGGTTTCAGACGGCCTTTTGTTTCCTTTTAAGAAAACAATCGTTTCCCATAACCGAATTGTTTTCTTTAAAATAGCCCCTATAATCACTCCATCACTTTAATAAACTAAGGAACATTATGCGTACCATCCGACAAATCTACCAAGCTCCGCCAAAACATTGGGTTGGCGATGGTTTTCACGTTTCTCCGCTGTTTTCCCACATGGATGAAGTGAGCAAACACACCAGTCCGTTTCTGATGCTCGATTACGGCGTCCCCACCGAATTTGCCCCCAATTTCGGCGCACCGCGCGGCGTAGGCAGCCACCCGCATGCCGGTTTTGAAACCGTTACCGTCGCGCTGCAAGGCGAAGTGGCCCACCGCGACAGCTCAGGCGGCGGCGGCATTATCCGCGAAGGCGATGTGCAATGGATGACTGCCGGCCGCGGTATTGTGCATGAAGAATTTCACAGTAAAGAGTTCAGCGAACGTGGCGGCGTATTGGAAGAATTGCAGTTTTGGGTCAATCTGCCGCGCGAATTTAAAGAAGTCGCTCCGGAATACCAAGCCTTGCCTAAAGAAAATATTCCGGTGGTACAACAAGGCGATGCCAAAGTCAATGTGATTGCGGGCGAAGTCAACGGTACCCAAGGCGCGGCACGCACATTCAGCGAAATCAATTTATGGACGGTTGACCTGCCCGCACAAGGCCATGCCGAATTTTACTTGCCCGCCAATCACAACGTGATGCTGGTGAGCCTGCGCGGCAATGTGTCGGTGAATGGACGTATGGTTAAGCCGACCGAACTGGTCACGTTTGAAATCGAAAGCGGTAAAATTGATTTACAGGCGCAAGACGAAGATGTGAAGCTGGCCTTGTTCGGCGGCGTACCGATCGATGAGCCGGTGGTCGGTTATGGTCCGTTTGTGATGAACACGCGCGAAGAAATCTTAGAAAAAATCCGCGCGTTTAAAGCAGGTGAATTCGGCTTGATTGATTAAGCGACAAAGGCCGTCTGAAATATTCAGACGGCCTTACAAATATTATGTTTTACGATAATGCCACACCAAGCCGAAGCCGGCCAACGTTTTCAAAAACAGCCACGTAAAGACCGATGAGAGATTGCTGAACGATTCGGTAAAATCCGTCGGCAGATAGCGGCTCCAGTGCGGGTGTGAATCAATAATGCCAAAACCGATGACCGTTGCCCACATCACCAAAGACGACAGCAACAAAGTCATGCCCAGCACATAATAACGCCGTGCTTTCATCGCCAACACGCCCAAGCCAATCAACGCCAGCGCAGACAAAGCCAAAATACCAAACAACATGCCGCGGATTTCGGCCAAAATATCAAAAAACAGCAACATATCCAAAAGCGTCAATACCCAGCCACCGATGACCAACAAACATACGCCGAAAAAAGTCCGCATTATTTGACTCCGAAGCTTGTTTTATTTTACGCCTGCCGCCATCTTAAATCTCAGTAACATTCTCTTACGGCCGACCTGCTTAAAGATTGAATCTTTCAATTTAACCAATCATGAAATTCTATACCAAACTGCAAGGCAATCCAATCATGACAACTCAATTATTACAAGCATTTTTACACACCCACATCCCCGCTACCGCCGCGCTTCAGATTCAAGTACAAGAAGCCGACCGCGAACATGTTGTCCTTACCATGCCGCATGCTTCCAACCGCAATCACAAAAATACCGCTTTCGGCGGCTCCATCGCGCTAGGCGCAACCACCTGCGGCTGGGCGTTGGTTCACAGTCATCTGCCCGAAGCGGCCGGCAATATCGTGATTCAACAAGGCGAAACCCAATACCTACGCCCTGCCCACGGTGATTTAACCATCCAAACCCGCCCTGTTGCCGTCGAAAGTTGGCAGCAGATGAATGATATGTTTGCCAAACGCGGCAAGGGTAAAATAGTGTTGGAAATTGACGTGTTTTCTGAAGGCGAGCTGGCGGCGGTGTTTGTGGGCAAGTTTATGGCATTGAAAGATTGAAAGGCCTTCGCCTTATTTGAAGACCAGACGAAACATAGTATGGATTAATCTTCACTTTTCAAAAATTTAGGCCGTCTGAAATCATAAAGATTTCAGACGGCCTAAATCATGTTCAATATCACAACGACTTGATTCTACTCCATAAAGTCTTGATTGCGCCGCCATAATAATCGCTTGACGTGCAATATGAAGCTTCAATGGCGCATTGCCCTTCGGTACCGAATTTTTTGCTGCATTGGGTAATCGCTGTTTGATGGATATTTTTAAACAAAGGCGAGCTGATGACCACCACGTTTTCGGTCGTCATGCGATTGTGCGCTCGCGGATAAGCCACAGCCACACAGGTATTTTGCAGCGGCATCACCGATTGGCAGCCGGTGGCCTGATCTTTCTGCACACCGGCCAACGCATCCTGCCCGCGGCAATAAGCGGCCAATTCGTTGCTGGCATCGAGCTGATTGAGATTTTCGCGTGTGGTTTTAATATGCAATACATCGCTGCCGCCGCTCGGATTTTGCCAAAAGGCCAAATAGCCGTAGGTATCGGCGGCGCTTGCAGTGGCGGCCAAACCGCTGAGTATCAATGCTGAGAGAATTTTCTTCATGGTGATTGTCGATGATTTTCAAATTCAGATTTAATTATAAAACAAATGCCAGCTTGGAAGTGATTATGGGATCAGATCATGTATTTTCAAACCATTTTTATTTATTCTAACTTGAATTTATGCAGCATTTCAGCCCAATGTCCTTTCTTAGCGTGAGCCGCCGAAGATTCAATACACGGTTTTCAACCCTGCATTCGCCTGCGCCGCCGTATTTCAGACGGCACTCTGGCAAAGCCTGCACCAGCGCCTTGCTAAACGCCGAATTGTGGATAAGTGCCACATTTTCATGTTTCGAGTTTCAACAAGCCTTGCACACGGCCATAACGCAATATAACCCATAAGTACCCGTGGCATAAACCAACAGCGTCAGGAAAAGGCAAACAAGCAAATCAGGATTTTCATATTGATAAATCAACAAAATTTGCTTACAGTTTAATTATATGACGAAAGGCCGTCTGAAACCGATTATCCCTGTTTCAGACGGCCTGAGTGCTACCCCAACCACGATCAGCAATCTTTTTTAGACAGTCTCTTGCGCTTTTTTCCTAACAGTGCTTTTTTTAAACTTAAGCACCACTTCGCCTTTCTCGCGGCTCCAGTCGATTTTGACGTAGCCGCCATCGGCCAGCTTGCCGAATAGCAGTTCATCGGCCAGGGCTTTGCGGATTTTGTCCTGAATCAGGCGGTGCATTGGGCGCGCGCCCATTTGCGGGTCAAACCCTTTTTCGGCCAAGTATTGACGCAATGCCGGTGTGAATTCCGCTTCGACTTTTTTATCAAGCAGCTGATGCTCCAATTGCAGCATGAATTTGTCCACCACTTTGATAATAATCGGCTCGGACAACGGCGCAAACGGGATAATCGCATCCAAACGGTTGCGGAATTCAGGCGTAAACACTTTGTTGATGGCCTGCATTTCGTCACCGCGCTCGCGCTTGCCGGTAAAGCCGAAAGTCGGCCGGCTCAGGCTTTCGGCACCGGCATTGGTGGTCATAATCAGAATGACGTTGCGGAAATCGGCACTTTTGCCGTTGTTGTCGGTTAAGCGACCGGCATCCATCACTTGCAGCAACACGTTGAAAATATCAGGATGCGCTTTTTCGATTTCGTCCAACAACAACACGCAATGCGGCTGTTTGTTCACCACCTCTGTCAGCAAACCGCCTTGATCGAAACCGACATAGCCCGGTGGCGCACCGATTAAGCGTGATACGGCATGGCGCTCCATGTATTCCGACATATCAAAGCGTTGCAGCGGCACACCCAGTGAGAATGCCAATTGGCGGGCGACTTCGGTTTTACCCACGCCGGTCGGCCCTGAAAACAGGAAGCTGCCGATCGGTTTATCGGGCAAGCCCAAACCGGAGCGCGACATTTTCACGGCAGCAACCAAAGCTTCAATGGCATCGTCTTGGCCATAAACCATATTTTTCAAATCACGCGCCAAGAATTGCAGCACTTGCTTGTCGTCGTGCGACACGGTTTTTTCCGGAATGCGGGCAACTTTGGCAATCACCGATTCGATTTGCGCCTTGCCGATCACTTTTTTCTGCTTGGATTTGGGCTGAACGCGTTGAGCCGCACCGGCTTCGTCCATTACATCAATGGCTTTGTCGGGCAAGAAACGTTCAGTAATATAGCGTGCGGAAAGCTCGGCTGCGGCTTCCAATGCGCCTTGGGTGTAGCGCACTTGATGGAAGCTTTCAAACATCGGTTTCAAGCCGCGCAGGATTTGCACGGTTTCGTCCACAGTCGGTTCGACAATGTCGATTTTTTGGAAACGGCGGCTCAAGGCATGGTCTTTGTCAAAAATGGTGCGGTATTCATCGTAAGTGGTCGCGCCGATGCAGCGCAATAAACCTTTGGCCAATGCAGGTTTGAGCAGGTTGGATGCGTCCATCGTGCCACCGCTGGTGCTGCCCGCGCCAATGATGGTGTGGATTTCATCGATAAACAAAATGGCGTGTCCGACTTTTTCCAATTGCTTCAACACGGCTTTTACCCGCGCTTCAAAGTCGCCGCGGTATTTGGTACCTGCCAACAATGCGCCCATATCCAGCGAATACACCACGGCATTTTGCAGTGTTTCCGGCACGCCACCATTGACAATCTGATGCGCCAACCCTTCTGCCAGCGCAGTTTTACCCACTCCAGCCTCGCCCACCAGCAAAGGATTATTTTTGCGGCGGCGGCACAAAATCTGCACCAAACGCTCCATTTCGTGTTTGCGGCCGATAAGCGGATCGATGCGGCCTGCGTTGACTTCGTCATTTAAATTGACGCAGTATTTGGCCAACGGATTACCTTTTTCTTCTCCCTGTCCGCCTGCTTCGGCATCTTGGCCGCCTGAAGATTCCTGCGCAGCGGCATTCAAACCGCCATGCGCAATGCTGCGCAAGATTTCAAAGCGGGTGACGGATTGCAGCTTCAGGAAATACACGGCATGGCTGTCGCTCTCGCTCATAAGCGCCACCAGCAAATCCAGCGGCGAGACTTCGCTTTTGCCTGCCGACTGGGTATGCACCATGGCGCGTTGAATCACGCGTTGAAAGCCTAATGTCGGCTGCGTTTCAGTATTGTCCAACAAATGCTCAGGAATCTGCGGCGTGTTTTCAGTCACGCTGTCGGTAAGCTGGTCGGATAATAATTTCAAATCGACACCACATTCGGTAAGCGTGTTTCTGACGGCTTCGTTTTCATCAATCAACACCAGCAACAAATGCTCTAAGCTGATGAATTCATAGCGTTCACCGCGTGCTTCGGTATAAAGTACTTGTAAAATACGTTCTAATTCTGGTGACAGCATGGATTAAATCTCCTCAACGATACATTGCAGCGGATGGCCTTCTGCCTTAGCCCGCTGCATGACTTGCTGCTGTTTGGTTTGGGCAATGTCGCGTGTGTACGTGCCACACAAGCCCTTGCCCTCATGATGAACCAGCAGCATCACCGCGACGGCTTGTTCTTCGCCCAGCATGAAAATTTCTGTTAACACCGCCACCACAAAATCCATGGTCGTGTAATCATCATTTAACAGGAAAACGCCGTAACGTTTCGGCGGCAGGGTTTGGCGGTCACTTATCAATGTTTCCGATTCGTAGTGGCTGCGGCTATTGCTCATATATATATGGCTCCAAAACCGTTTTTAAACTGGGCTTAGCACAACATCACGACACATGCGTAAATATATGCTTAACCAATAAAAAACGGAGCGTTTCTGTTGTATTTTGTACTATTTTAATAAATTTTTTACTTTTTCCCAAACATTACTTGACTACACACATTAACGAATGTAAAAAGGCAGTTAAGCAGAGTCGGCACTCGAAGAAGCATAATTGTTTTTAGGGAGAAACTTGAAACTTTTAGGTTTAACGTATTGCCTTATTTGCTGTTTTTGTTAAATTTTTTAAGTATAGGAAGTTCTCAATGGCAACCGGTATCGTAAAATGGTTCAACGACGCTAAAGGTTTTGGTTTCATCACTCCGGATGAAGGCGGAGAAGATTTGTTCGCTCACTTCTCTGCGATCAATATGGACGGTTTCAAAACCCTGAAAGAAGGCCAACGCGTGTCTTTCGAAGTAACCACCGGCCCTAAAGGCAAACAAGCCGCTAACATTCAAGCTGCTTAATGAGTGCGCGGCCTAAGCCGTAATGTGATGGCGGGATCTCCCGCCATTTTTTATTGTGGGTACGACATGGGCAATTATCAACGTGCATTAAATCAACTCGATGAGTTAATTACATATTTTGCAATCAAAGTAACATTTTCTGCACTGCCGCCGAAGCAGAAGCCCGCCTTTTAATAATCAAACTGGCCGATTTAAAAATCGACTTAACCCCTATCACGGCAAAGACATCGCCGATATCAACCTTTTTACCAACGCCATATCCTATTATGAAACATTCTATTCCTGCCGGTATTTACCGCCACTACAAAGGCAATCTTTACGAAGTGTCCGGCCTTGCCCGCCATAGCGAAACCGAAGAAGAATTGGTCGTTTACCGCGCTTTATACGGAGAATTCGGTTTGTGGGTACGGCCTGCCGCCATGTTCGCCGAAACCGTTGGATTCAACGGCGAAACAGTAGCGCGCTTTGCCTTAGTGAAAGCGTTTTAAACATCATCTGCTTTCAGACGGCCTCAAAGCCTTTGGCCTGTTATTTCCCTTTTTCAGACGGCCTGATAAAATAGGCCGTCTGAAAACCTATCAAGAATCAGCATTATGAGTATTGCCAATAATAAAAAAGCCTTTCACGATTACTTTATCGAAGACCAAATTGAAGCCGGTTTGGTGCTGGAAGGATGGGAAGTGAAAGCCATCCGTGCCGGTCGTGTGCAGCTTAAAGAAAGTTATATCTACTGGAAAAAAGATGCGTTTTATCTGGTCGGCTGCCATGTAACCGCCCTGCCGACTGCCTCTACCCACGTCAAACCCGATCCGGTTCGCCCGCGTAAATTACTGCTCAATCAAGCCGAGATTAACAAGCTCATCGGTAAAACCGAACGCGCGGGTTACACCATTGTGCCGCTTAATCTGCATTACAACCGCGGCCGCATCAAAATGGAAATCGGCTTGGCCAAAGGTAAAAAACAACACGACAAACGCCAAAGCTTGAAAGAAGCCGATTGGAAACGTGAGAAACAGCGTTTGATGAAAATTACCCGCTAATTTATCGACCATGCTTTTCAGACGGCCTGAGACCTTTAGACATAATCCTAGGCCGTCTGAAATATTTTCAGCGGCTGACGTTTTACACATTCCGTCTCAATCCTTTCTTAAAAATACGCAAGATTGCACGTTATCCGCTTTTCAAGATGCGCTTCTGCCACAATAATAATGCCGTCTGAAAACCCATTATCCTGCAAAGGAAAACACCATGCGACAAGCCTCACTTGCCCTGCCTTTGTTTTTAATCCTGTTTGGCGCGGTCTGGTTTTTAAAAACCACCGGCATCCTGCCCGCCACCGCCACTTTGATTGCCATCGGCCTGTGCGTTGCCGGATTGGCCGTCATGATTATGGACGGCATCAACAAGCAATCGATTATTTCCGGCCCGATTTTAATGTATATCGGTGCGGCCATTTATTTGCGCACTGAATACTGGTTTGCCTATTCGCCACTAATTGCCTTAGGCATGATGGTATTGGGCTGCCTGTTGTTGCTCTCGCGCAGCAGCATGATTCCCTATAAAATGCCCAAGCATCCTGACCGCTTGTCCCAATAAACCGAAAGGCCGAGAATTCTCGGTCTTTTTTCTTTTAATCATTTAATCATTCAATTATTGTAGATAAATGATTACCCTGCACCACCGCCGGCCCATCTGCCGTATGGCTGAAACCGACTATCAATCGTCGCCGCCCAGTGATTGTGTACGAACCCGAATACCACAGCAGCGATTTCTTCGGCTCGGAAGTGGTGTAGGATTTAAACGAATCAAACAACGCACCGACATCATCTTGGCCAACCGCCTGCATGAAAACCTGGAAAACGTCGCCGATAAAGTGTACACACGCGATTCGAAAGGCAGCGATTTATAAAACAATCATTTGAATCCAAAATATTTTCAGACGGCCTGTTTTATCTAAGCCAAGGCCGTCTGAAAAGTTTTCAAACCGTATAGCAACTCATTTATTCACCATCGGTTTGCTTATGCAAAAGCCGTCTGAAACTGGTACAATATCGCCATTTTTCAGACGGCCTTTTTATTGCGCTGCCTCCTCTTTTCATTCCACAAAGCCCAACATCATGACCCAAGACAAAATCCTGATTCTCGACTTCGGTTCGCAAGTTACCCAGCTTATCGCCCGCCGCGTGCGCGAAGCCCATGTTTACTGCGAGCTGCATTCGTTCGACATGCCATTGGAATACATCAAAGCCTTTAATCCGAAAGGCATTATTCTTTCAGGCGGCCCTAATTCCGTTTATGAATCCGACTACCAAGCCGACACCGGCCTGTTTGATTTAGGCGTGCCGGTATTGGGTATTTGCTACGGCATGCAGTTTATGGCGCACCACTTGGGCGGCGAAGTGTCACCGGGCAACCAACGCGAATTCGGTTACGCGCAAGTGAAAACCATCGACAGCGAGCTGACCCGCGATATTTTTGACGGCCAGCCGAACACGCTCGACGTGTGGATGAGCCACGGCGACAAAGTATCCAAATTACCGCAAGGTTTTGCCGTCATCGGCGACACCCCGTCTTGCCCGATTGCCATGATGGAAAACGCGGAAAAACAATTCTACGGCATTCAGTTCCACCCGGAAGTTACCCACACCAAGCAAGGCCGTGCGCTGATTAACCGATTCGTGCTCGATATCTGCGGCGCGAAACCAAGCTGGACCATGCCTAACTACATCGAAGAAGCCGTGGCCAAAATCCGCGGGCAAGTCGGCAGCGACGAAGTAATTTTGGGTTTGTCAGGCGGTGTCGATTCATCAGTGGCCGCCGCGCTGATTCACCGCGCCATCGGCGACCAGCTTACCTGTGTATTCGTCGATCACGGCCTGCTGCGGCTGAACGAAGGCAAAAATGTGATGGATATGTTCGCCCGCAACTTAGGTGTGCGCGTGATTCACGTTGATGCCGAAGACCAATTCATGGCCAAACTCGCCGGTGAAACCGACCCTGAAAAAAAACGCAAAATCATCGGTGGCGAATTCATTGAAGTATTTGATGCCGAAGAGAAAAAACTCACCAATGCCAAATGGCTGGCACAAGGCACCATTTACCCTGACGTGATTGAAAGCGCCGGCGCGAAAACCAAAAAAGCCCACGCCATCAAATCGCATCACAATGTCGGCGGTCTGCCGGAAAACATGAAGCTCAAACTGCTGGAGCCATTGCGCGATTTGTTTAAAGACGAAGTGCGCGAACTGGGCGTAGCGCTCGGCCTGCCGCGCGAAATGGTGTATCGTCATCCGTTCCCGGGCCCGGGTTTGGGCGTGCGTATTTTAGGTGAAGTGAAAAAAGAATACGCCGACTTGCTGCGCCAAGCCGACGACATCTTCATCCAAGAATTGCGCAACACCACTGATGAAAACGGTACATCTTGGTACGACCTCACCAGTCAAGCCTTCGCTGTGTTCCTACCGGTGAAATCCGTGGGCGTAATGGGCGACGGCCGTACCTACGATTATGTGGTGGCCTTACGCGCCGTGGTCACCAGCGACTTCATGACCGCACATTGGGCAGAGCTGCCATACTCACTGCTCGGCCGCGTATCCAACCGCATCATTAACGAAGTCAAAGGTATCAACCGCGTGGTGTACGATGTGAGCGGCAAACCGCCTGCCACAATCGAGTGGGAATAAGCATTTGATTTTTAATTAATAAAATAATGAAAAGGCCGTCTGAGACGTAGAAAATCCTAGCGTTGTTTACACTTTTGCTTTTTTTGCTTGAAGACACATTTTGGGTTTTTTGCGAGTTGTCAAGAATACCGAAAGGCACGGCAACGCCGCATGGTTCTTAATGATACTCAACAATCCTAAAACAATCATTCGGGCAAAAAAATAAAAGCTGTTTTGCATAGAAAGTGTAAACAACCCGACAATTTCCGACGGAAAGCTCTGTTCCTCCCTCACACAACGGGTATGATGT
The DNA here is from genome assembly GCF_042658245.1 of Neisseria weixii. Taxonomy (NCBI): domain Bacteria; kingdom Pseudomonadati; phylum Pseudomonadota; class Betaproteobacteria; order Neisseriales; family Neisseriaceae; genus Neisseria; species Neisseria weixii. The sequence goes on along the minus strand of NZ_JBHSPY010000003.1, from coordinate 40,390 downwards.
GTTAATGCTATAATTCGCCAATATTTTTTAAAGTAAATACCATGGAACCCACAAATGAACCCATGCGCCTGTCGAAACGCATGGCGCAACTCGGTCTCTGTTCCCGCCGCGAAGCCGACAGCTATATCGAACAAGGCTGGGTCAAAGTCAATGGACAAACCGCCGTACTCGGCCAAAAAGTGACCGAAAACGACCGCATTGATTTAAACAAACAGGCGCATGAGCAGCAGGCCAACCGTGTGACGATTTTGCTGAATAAGCCGGTGGGTTATGTCAGTGCGCAAGCGGAAAAAGGCTATAAAGCGGCGGCTGAATTGATTACCGCCGAAAACCAATGGGAAGGCGACGACAGCCGCATCACGTTTAGCGAAAAACACAAATTCGGCCTCGCTCCCGCCGGACGTTTGGACATTGATTCGGTAGGTTTGCTGGTGTTGACCCAGGATGGCCGCATTGCCAAGCAGTTAATCGGCGAAAGCAGCAACAGCGAAAAAGAATATTTGGTACGCGTGCGCGGCAAATTAGATGACAAAGGCTTGGCATTACTCAACCACGGTTTGAGCTTGGACGGTGAGAAACTGCGCCCGGCCAAAGTCGAATGGCAAAACGAAGACCAACTGCGCTTTATTTTAAAACAAGGCAAGAAACGCCAAATCCGCCGCATGTGCGAGCTGGTAGGTCTGCGCGTGGTCGGCTTGAAACGCATCCGCATGGGCAAAGTGAAACTGGGCAAACTGCCGCCGAGCAAATGGCGCTATTTGAAAGCGAATGAATCGTTTTGATTCAATAGCATTGATGAGGCCGTCTGAAATATTTCAGACGGCCTGATTCTATTCACTCCGCAGCAAAAAAGCCGTCTGAAAACGATTCAGACGGCTTTTAATCTTTATGAACGAGTCAGATTAATGCTCGTGACCGCAAGCGCATTTCATGTCAATTACCATACGGCCGGTAATTTTGCCTTCACGCATTTCTTGGAAAATTGCAGGTGCTTCGTCCAAATTACGCAATTGCACTTTCGGCACCACCAAACCTTCAGCACCGAATTGGAACGCTTCGGCCAAGTCTTGGCGTGTCCCTACCAAAGAACCGACCACTTCGATACCGTCTAATACCAAGCGCGGAATCGATAAGTCCATAGACTCAGGCGGCAAGCCGATTGCAACCACGCGGCCACCGGCACGCACGGCATCGACGGCCGAATTAAACGCAGCAGCAGATACGGCAGTCACAATCGCCGCATGGGCACCACCGACTTTTTCTTGAATCACTTTAGCTGCGTCTTCTTTTTGCGGATTAATCACCAAATCAGCGCCACTTTCTTTGGCAAATTCCAGTTTGTCGTCATTGATATCGATGGCAATCACATGCGCGCCAAACACTTTTTTCGCGTATTGCACACCCAAGTTACCCAAGCCGCCGGCACCATACACAGCAATCCACTGCCCTGGACGCACATTCGATACTTTCACGCCTTTGTAAGTAGTGACACCGGCGCAAGTAATCGAACTGGCTTGAGCAGGATCCAGACCATCCGGCACTTTTACCGCATAATCGGCCGTCACGATACAGTGTGTTGCCATGCCGCCATCCGCAGTATAACCGGCATTCAATACAGTACGGCACAAAGTTTCACGGCCGGTATTACAATATTCACAAGAACCACAGCTTTCAAACAGCCACGCGATACTCACACGGTCGCCGACTTTCAAGCTTTTTACGTCATCAGCTACTTTGCTGACTTTACCGATGCCTTCGTGACCCAAAACACGACCCGGTTTTTCGCCGTAATCGCCGGCAGCAACGTGCAAGTCAGTATGACACACGCCGCAATATTCAACTTCTACCAAAGCTTCGCCCGCTTCCAATTCGCGGATGTCGCGCTCTACAACTTCTACATCACCTTCAACAGCTTGATTCACTACCACTGCACGCATTTTCATGGTAACACTCCTTGTTTGGCTTAACTGATAGAATGGTATTTCATTGCAATAACGGGATGCACGCATTCAATCACACATGAACAAACCATACACATGATGATTTCGCTCGTTACATCACGATTTAAGTATGTACTTCAAAATTAGTTCCGTCAATCTGCATCGTATTGAATTTATTAAAATTTGTTATAATATAACATACTTACTGATGCATTTTCCAATCGAACAAGCAACTGATTATATTTATTATATTTAAATAAAATAAAATTTATTTTTTCATACGGCCTCAACCCCTGACCAATTGATTTTATTGAATGAATTAATTTTCTTCCGCATTCTTTCGCTTTGTTAATTCATATTTCTTTGCATTTTTAACGCTTGAACTCAATAGCAAAAAATACTATGCTAGCCCTTAAGCGTTTCGCTTACAGTCAACTACAACTGCTAAAAAATACAGGAGGCAGCATCATGGCAAAAGATTTAAACGTTTTTGACAAAGAATACGGCTTATTAATCAACGGCGAATGGACCAAGGGCAGCGAAGGTAAATTATTGACTTCCACTAACCCGGCCAATGGCGAAGAATTGGCTAAATTCGTTGATGCCAGCGATGCTGACGTAGATGCCGCCGTTGCCGCCGCCCAAGAAGCATTCAAAACCTGGAAAAAAACCACCGTTACCGAACGCGCCGCAATCTTGAACAAAATCGCCGACATCATTGATGAAAACGCCGAATTGTTCGCCCTGCAAGAAACCCTCGATAACGGCAAACCAATCCGCGAGACCCGCGCTGCCGACATTCCGTTGGCTTCCGACCATTTCCGCTACTTTGCCGGTGTGATTCGCGGCGAAGAAGGCACGGCCACCCAATTGGACGAAGAAGATTTGTCGCTGATTTTGCGTGAACCAATCGGTGTAGTCGGCCAAATTATTCCGTGGAACTTCCCATTCTTGATGGCTGCTTGGAAAATCGCCCCTGCTTTGGCAGCCGGTTGTACCATCGTATTGCATCCTTCTTCCAGCACTTCGCTGAGCCTGCTGTCTTTCGCACAAAAAGTGAACGATGTGTTGCCGAAAGGCGTGTTCAACGTCATCACCGGTAAAGGTTCGAAATCCGGCGAATACATGCTGCATCACAAAGGCTTCAACAAGCTGGCGTTTACCGGCTCGACCGAAGTCGGTCGCCGCATCGGTATCGCTGCCGCAGAAATGTTGATTCCGGCCACTTTGGAATTAGGCGGCAAATCAGCCAATATTTTCTTCGACGACATGCCGTTTGACAAAGCACTCGAAGGCGCCCAAAAAGGTATTTTATTCAACCAAGGCCAAGTGTGCTGCGCCGGTTCGCGTATTTTTGTACAAGAAGGCATTTACGATAAATTCGTTGAAGCTTTGGCGGAAGAGTTCAAAAAAGTAAAAGTCGGCCTGCCTTGGGAAGACGACACCCAAATGGGCGCTCAAGTCAATGCCGGTCAATTGGAAACCATTTTGAAATATGTGAAAATCGGTGAGCAAGAAGGCTGCCGCATCATTACCGGCGGTAAAAAAGCCGAAGGCGAATTGGCCGACGGCGCATTCTTGGAGCCGACTTTAATCGAAGCCAAAAACAACGATGCACGCGTGGCACAAGAAGAAATCTTCGGCCCTGTGGCGACTGTCATCAAGTTTAAAACCGAAGAAGAAGTCATCAAAATGGCCAATGATTCAGAATACGGCTTGGGCGGCGGCGTATGGAGTAAAGACATCAACCGCTGCTTGCGCATATCCCGCGCCTTGGAAACCGGCCGTGTTTGGGTAAACTGCTACAACCGCCTACCGGCACACGCCCCGTTTGGCGGCTATAAATCTTCCGGCATCGGTCGCGAAACCCACAAAATGATGTTGGCTGCTTACACACAAGTGAAAAACATTTACATTTCTACCCGAGAAGAGCGCGAAGGCATGTATTGATTTTTCATGATTGATTGAATCAGGCCGTCTGAACCGATATTTTTCAGACGGCCTTTATCGTTTCTTTCTTCAATAAAATCAATGATAAGCCGCTGTTTCTATCTGAGCGGAACAGCGGTTTTTTGATTTCTTAGAGAATGCTTTTACTGGTTAACGGAAAAAATCACCCATGCCGGCCGGCAGCCCTTGGGTAAACGCGCCCATGGTTTTGTTACTGGTTTCTTCGGCTTTGGCAGAAGCGTCATTTACCGCAGCCAAAATCAAATCTTCCAGCATTTCTTTGTCATCAGCCGCTTCTTTAATCAAATCTTCGCTGATGTCGAGTTTTCGTACCACATGCGCACAAGTCATGGTGACTTTAACCAAGCCGTTGCCCGCTTCGCCGCTCACTTCGGTTTCAGCCAATTTGGCTTGGGCTTTTTTCATGTTTTCCTGCATTTGTTGGGCTTGCTTCATCAGCCCGCCTAATCCGGCTTTTCCGAACATTGTATGCTCCTAATTTGCGTGTATGAGAAAATTATTCAGGACGAATCCTATCAGGTTTTGCCCCTGCTTGCACGGGCTAATCGATGAAAAATGATTTAAGGCCGTCTGAACGTATGTTTGCGGCAAAGCATTTTCAGACGGCCTGATACCAAATATTGATCCTTCGGCTCAAGATTCTTTCGTTTATTTCAATTCCAGCGTATCCGGCAGCCATTGAGCTTCAAATATTTGCAAAATCTGCTGTGCGGTCGGGTCGGCATCCAATAAATCCTGTGCCTGCTGCCGCCCTTCTCGCTGCAAACGCTGGCGCAGCATAATCGGCGTTTCCCAGCCTTTGCCGTCTTGCCAGGGCTGGGTTTGCAGCTTCAGCGGCAAATGATAAGCTGCGGCCAACACGTTTTGGATTTTGTCCAAACGCTCTTTGTTGGCGGTAGCTTTGGCTTCGCTGGTGAGCGACAAACTCATCAAATGCGTATCGGGGTTGTAATCCACCCAAGCAGCATGCTGCGCCAACATTTGCGCGGCACCAAGTTTTTTCGCAAAACGTTGCACCAGCAACGCCCAATTTTCCGGCTCGAAATCAGGCAAGGCCACAAATTTCGGCTCGTCTTCTTCCTCGTCATCGGCTTCAGGGCTTTCATCCGCAATCGGCGGCACAGGCGGCATATCAGCCTCTGCGGCAAAATCATAGGAATCTTCGCCGAAATAAGGCGGCGGTATATCTTCTTCATCGGTTTCAGACGGCCTGTCTGATTGATCAAACGCCGTCTGAATTTGTGTCGGCTGTTGAACAGAATTGCTTTCAGTCTCAATAACTTGCGGATTAACTTCTGCCACAACCGCAGACGGTTCATCAGAAACCGGGGCCGTCTGAAGCAACTCGGTTTCTACCGCTTCATTTGCCGGCTGCTCTTCCCAAGGCAGAATATCTTTTGCTTGCGGTTCATTTTCAGAAGCCACGGCGGCAGCGGTAGAGGCCGTCTGAACATCAGGTTGATTTTCAGACGGCGTCGGAATCGTCAGCGGCTTTTTTGCGGTGGCTTCCTTATATTCCACCTCCTTCAATTGCGTGTGTTCAACCACATCATTTACACCGTGCGCTTGAGCGGCCAAAGGTGCAAACGCCAGCATGCGCAGCAAGGTCATCACAAATCCGGCGTATTCGTCGGGCGCCAAACTCAAATCCTGCTTGCCATGAATCGCGCATTGGTAATATAGCTGGATCTGCTCACCGCTCATGGCTTGACTCAATTGCAGCAAGGCTTCGCGCTCGGGATCATCGTTGGCCACGGCAGACGGCACAGCTTGAATCAGCGCCAAACGTTGCAACAGCATTGCCAGTTCGCTCAATGCGCTGTCAAAACCAATCGCACGGTCGGCCATTTCTTGCGCTTTGTTCAGCAAAGCTTGACCGTTTTGATTAACCACGCTATGCAGCAATTCATACAGATAGCGTTTATCAACCGCACCAATCATCTGGCGCACATCATATTCGGCCACTTTTCCCGAACCCATCGCAATGGCCTGATCAAGCAAACTCAAGGCATCACGCATCGAGCCTGCCGCCGCCCTACCCAACAATTGTAAGGCAGTGACCTCATAAGGAATATTTTCACTGTCCAACACATGCGCCAAATGTTCGGCCACCTGCTGCGTGGTCATGTTGCGCAAGACAAACTGCAAGCAGCGGCTCAATACCGTAATCGGCACTTTATGCGGGTCGGTGGTTGCTAAAATGAATTTCACATGCTCGGGCGGCTCTTCCAGCGTTTTCAGCATAGCGTTAAACGCGCTTTTCGACAGCATGTGCACTTCGTCGATAATATAGACTTTGTATTTACCGGCAGTCGGCGCATATTGCGCGTTTTCCAATACTTCGCGGATATTGTCGATACCGGTATTGGAGGCGGCATCGATTTCCAGCAAATCGACATAACGGCCGGCATCGATTTGGGTGCAGCTTTGGCACACACCACACGGCTCACCGTGATCGGCATGCTCGCAGTTAAGGCTTTTGGCCAAAATACGCGCAATGGTGGTTTTGCCGACGCCGCGCGTACCGGTCAGGAGATAGGCATGGTGCAGACGGCCTTCGTCCAAAGCGTTGCGCAATGCTTTGACAACGTGTTCTTGGCCGACTAAATCGGCAAATGTTTTCGGACGCCATTTACGGGCAAGCACTTGATAAGCCATGTCTTTTCTCTGCTTCATGATAACCAGGCCGTCTGAACGCCATATTCTTTCAGACGGCCTATTGAAAGATGGTGCATTTTAACATTTTTGACGCATAAACGTACAAATGCATTGTTTGCTGCCATAAGCAAAACCACTTTGTCACAACAACAAAGTGGTTTTAACATAAACCGGATTATAAACCGGCAGCACCGACGGCATTGGCAATGTCGCGAACGGCCGTGACATACATACGGCTGTTGTTGTATTTCCAAACGCTGTAGAAATTATTCAAGCCCAAATAATATTCGTATACGCCCGGGCTGGTTTCCAAACGGTACAACACCGCTTTTTCATGGTCGGCAACCGGCGTTTGCGGCATCACACCCAAAGCTTTGAAATCGGCTACAGTGCGGGTAAGCGCGGTTTTCTCATCGATGATTGCCTGCAAATGCGGCGTGAGGTTCAAGTGCACAGGCACCACCATTTTACCGCCGGTTTGCCAACCATGTTGTTTCATGTAATTGGCAACCGAAGCGGCGACATCGCCGATGTTGCTCCAAATATCGCGACGACCGTCACCATCATAATCCACCGCCCATTTACGGAAACTTGACGGCATAAACTGTGGCATACCCATCGCACCGGCATAGCTGCCTTTAAAACTGAATACATCGCGGTTTTCTTCTTTCGCCATCAACAGCAATTCGCTCAATTCATTTTGGAAAAACTCAGCGCGGCGCGGATAATCAAACGCCAACGTGCTCAAGGCATCGGCTACGCGGAAGCTGCCGGTATTGCGGCCGTAATTGGTTTCAATCCCGATAATCGCCACAATCAACTCAGCCGGTACGCCGTATTTGCGCGCCACATCGTCAATCACCGCGCGGTTGTCGGCATAAAATTGGCGGCCGTTATTGAATTTAGCTGCTCCCGAATTGCCGGTGAGGAATTCATACCATGGTCGTGATGTGCCCGGACGATACATAATATTGATGATATTGCCTTTATACACCGCGCCGTCAAAGAAGTTTTGCAATTCGGCTGCACTCAAGCGCCCTTTAGCGGCTTCGTAACGGATAAAATTCTGCACATTAGGATTGGCATTGAAACCGCTGCTCGCCACTGATTCAGCCGCCACGTCAAAAGTCGGACGCTTTTCGGTTTGCTGAATCGGTTTTAATGGTTGCCCATCGCGGGTAATGCTGGGTTTGTTAGACGTGCTGCAAGCAGCCAATACCGCGACAACGGCAACAGAGAGGAATACAAAAGACTTTTTCATGAGGTATCCGTGAATGTGAGAAAGGGATTGAGTGTAACAAAATTAAACGTTTAGATAAACCCTTTGAGTTGAAGCGGGAAACATCTGGATTCATATAGCGGATTAACTTAACTTTCGCTACGGCGTTGCGGCGCCTTGCCGTACTACTTGTACTGTCTTCGACTTGCTGCCTAGTATCGAAAATTAATAAATCCGCTATATCAGGCCGTCTGAAAAATAATGCTTGAAAAGTTTATCAGTACCTATAAAAATAAACAAAAGGCCGTCTGAATTTCAGACGGCCTTTTTAATCGATCACGATTTGTCAATCATTATTCGGCAGCAGGAACCACCACAACATTGATTTTCGCAACGGCGTCAGTGTGCAGAGCCACTTCAACTTCGTATTCGCCAACAGCTTTTAATGGGCCTTCAGGCAAACGTACGTTGGCTTTAACAGCTTCAACGCCTGAAGCAACGATGGCTTCAGCAATGTCGGCATTGGTTACAGAACCGAACAGACGGCCGTCAACACCGGCTTTTTGCGCGATGGTCACAGTTTGGCCGTCCAATTTTTCTTGACGTGCTTTAGCATCAGCTAGGATTTCGGCTTGTTTGGCTTCCAATTCGGCACGACGTACTTCGAATTCTTTCATGTTGGCTTCGGTAGCACGCTTGGCTTTACCGCTTGGAATCAGGAAGTTACGGGCATAACCGTTTTTCACGGTCACGATGTCGCCCAGATTACCCAAGCCGCCGATTTTTTCTAACAGAATAATTTGCATGTTCTAAGCTCCAATTATTTGTGTTGATCGGTGTAAGGCAACAGAGCCAGGAAACGTGCGCGTTTCACAGCAACCGCCAATTGGCGTTGGTAGTGTGCTTTAGTACCGGTGATGCGGGCAGGGATGATTTTGCCGTTTTCAGAAATGAAGTCTTTCAACAAGTCAACTTGTTTGTAATCAACTTCTTGGATTTTTTCAGCCGTGAAACGGCAGAATTTTCTACGTTTGAATGATTGACGAGCCATTGTCGTTTAACCTTTATATTCTTTAATGTTCTGTATGCGGAGTATCGGTCGGGGGAAGTGTTGGCTGCGTTGCGCTAAAAAGCCTTCTGCTTCAACCATCATATCTTGCCGATACTGCCATTCCTCAGCGTGCTTACCCAAAATCCGTGCGGGCATTTCGAATTTGACCAGACACTGTTGTCCGTTTTCTTCCTGCCATGATTCGTGCTTGAGCACAATATCCAATACAGGAATGCCTGCCGGCGTATACCTCAGCGTGCCGATTTCGGCGAGCCGGGCGGTAAGGTGGATAAGATTATTCAATCTTATTCGGCTGCTGCAACTTCTTCAGCCGCACCGTTCAGCAAGTTTTTGGTTTTCTCGCCGCCCATCATTACAGATGGCTCGGTAACAGCGTTTTTGGTTTTGATGGTCAGATGACGCAATACGGCATCATTGAAGCGGAAAGCGGTTTCCAGCTCAGCCACAACTTCAGGTGTGGTCTCTACGTTCATCAAAACATAGTGTGCTTTGTGGATTTTGTTGATTGGGTAAGCCAATTGGCGGCGACCCCAATCTTCCAAACGGTGGATGGTACCGTTGGCTTCGGTAATCATGGCTTTGTAACGTTCAACCATCGCAGGCACTTGCTCGCTTTGATCAGGATGAACGATAAACACGATCTCGTAATGACGCATGTTATCTCCTTATGGATTCATAAACAGCCTTCTACCATGCGAAAAGTAAAAGGCAAGGGTTGGAAAACGTTTGATTATAACGTTTATGAATTGAGTACACAAGCTATTGATGGTTTTAAATGTTGAGCCGTGGCGGATTTGTATCATTTCAAAATGATGTAAGAGTTTGTAACATTTTCTTAAATTTGTCATGAAGTTGTAATACTTGCTAGATAAACTGGCCGCGTTATCCAAACAACCTTCCTAACAAGGACGCCTAAAATGAAAAAATCTGCTTTCGTGGTAAGTATCGCAACTGTTTTGGCATTGGCTGCTTGCGGCGGCGAATCTAAAGCGCCTGAAGCACCTAAAGCCGGTGTGGCGGCAACGACAAATGAAGCGCCCAAAGCGGCTGACGGACAGCAGCAGCCGGTGGGCTTGGATGTAACCGGTGCCGGTGCGTCATTCCCGCAACCTGTTTATGTGCAATGGGCGAATGCTTTCCAACAGGCAAGCGGCAACCGCATCAACTACCAATCAATCGGTTCTTCCGGCGGTGTGAAACAGATTACTGCGAAAACCGTTGATTTCGGCGCCAGCGACTCGCCTTTGGATGTGAAAAAACTGGAGCAGGAAGGCTTGGTTCAATTCCCTACTGTGATCGGCGGCGTGGTGCCTGTAGTGAATGTCGAAGGCGTGGCAGCCGGCCAATTGAAATTGACCGGTGAAGTATTGGCGGAAATCTGCTTGGGTACCATCACCAAATGGAATGACCCAAAAATCCAAGAATTAAACGCCGATGTAAAACTGCCTGATGCCAACATTACCACTGTGTTCCGTTCAGACGGTTCCGGCACCAGCTTCATTTTCACCACTTACTTGAGCCAAGTATCCGCAGGCTGGAAAGACCAAGTCGGCGCGGCCAATACCGTGAAATGGCCAACTGCTGCCAGCGGCGTGGCCGGTAAAGGCAACGAAGACGTGGCCAACTATGTATCACGAGTGGCCAATTCTATCGGTTATGTGGAGTACGCTTATGCGAAACAAAACAATATGTCGCACATTCAATTGAAAAACGCGGCCGGTAATTTCGTGCAGCCTTCTCAAGAAACTTTCGCTGCCGCTTCCAAAGTGGATTGGAAGAGCGTAAAAGGCTTCAGCTTGGTCTTGACCAACCAGCCTGACGCCAACGTATGGCCTTTGGCTGCGGCTACTTTTATCTTGATGCACAAAAAAAATGCTGACGCGGCAAAAGCGAAAGCAGCCTTGGCATTCTTTGATTGGGCCTACACCAGCGGTGACGAAGCGGCTCAAAAACTGGATTATGTGCCTTTACCTGCCGAAGTGAAAGACTTGGTACGTCAAGAATGGGCCAATATCCAAGATGAAAACGGTCAGGCGGTTTTCACTAAATAATGTATGAATCAGGCCGTCTGAAAACAAAAATGTACTCTTCAAACGATACATTTTTTCAGACGGCCTCTTTACATCACGCTCTGCGTATCCGGCCTCATCAAATCTATAAAAGGCACACTCATGCAAACCTCTTCCGCACAGAAACTCAAACGCCAGCAGCAGCTTGATGCGCTGTTTGTCGGCTCGACGCGTTTTTTTGCCATACTGGTTTTGGCCAGCTTGGGCGGCATTTTGTTCTCGCTGATTTTAGGCGCGATGCCGAGCATTGAAAAATTCGGTTTCGGCTTTTTTACTTCTTCCAACTGGGATGCGGTGGCCAGCAAATACGGTGCACTGGCACCGATTTACGGCACAATTGTGACATCCGGCCTGGCCTTGCTGATTGCTGTTCCGGTGAGCTTCGGCATTGCTGTGTTTTTAACCGAACTATGTCCGGTTTGGTTGCGAAAGCCTTTGGGCATTTGCGTGGAATTATTGGCCGGCATTCCTTCGATTATTTACGGTATGTGGGGTTTGTTTGTGTTCGCGCCCTTCTTTGCCGAACACTTCCAGCCGTTTTTTATTAAATATTTAGGCGCGATTCCGGTGATTGGTTCGCTGTTTCAAGGCGCACCGATGGGCATCGGTATCTTTACCGCTTCGCTGATTTTGGCGATTATGATTATTCCGTTTATTGCCTCGGTGATGCGTGATGTGTTTGAAATCACGCCGCAACCTTTGAAAGAAGCGGCTTACGGCTTGGGCAGCACGCAATGGGAAGTCATCCGCAACGTGGTTCTGCCCTACACCAAAGCCGGCGTTATCGGTGGCATTATCTTAGGCTTGGGCCGCGCTTTGGGCGAAACCATGGCAGTAACGTTCGTGATCGGCAATACCTTCAACATCAGCCCGAGCCTGTTCAATTCCGGTGTATCGATTACCTCCGCGCTGGCGAACGAATTTGCCGAAGCGGTTGGCCCGCTGCACTTATCATCACTGCTCTACTTGGGCTTGATTCTGTTCTTCATCACTTTTGTGGTGCTGTGTTTCGCCAAAATCTTATTGCTCAGAATGCAGCAATCCGAAGGGAAAAAATCATGAGCAACAGCATTTACCGACGACGCTTGTGGCAAAACCGCTTTTATCTGGCCGTGGCCTACATCACCATGGTATTTGGCTTGTTTTGGCTGGCGTGGATTTTCTACACTTTATTGAGCAACGGCTTCAGCGGTTTATCAAGCACGCTGTTTACGCTCGACACGCCGCCGCCGGACATGGAGGGCGGTCTGCGCAACGCCATTTTGGGCAGCTTTATGATTACCCTGTTCGGCCTGTTGGTCGGCACACCCATCGGTCTGATGTGCGGCATTTACTTGGCGGAATTCGGGCAAAACAGCAAATTAGCCCAAGCCACGCGCTTTATGAACGATATTTTATTGTCGGCGCCGCCGATTGTGATCGGTTTGTTTATCTATGAATTGGTGGTCGTGAAACAAGGCCACTTTTCCGGCTGGGCTGGCTCATTGGCCTTATCGCTGTTGGTCATTCCGGTCGTGGTACGCACCACGGAAAACATGCTGAAATTGGTACCGAACAGCCTGCGCGAAGCCGCCTTTGCGCTGGGCGCGCCAAAATGGAAACTGGTGACAATGGTGACCTTGAAATCCGCCAAAGCAGGCGTGTTGACCGGCATCATCCTGGCCTTTGCCCGCATTACCGGCGAAACTGCCCCGCTGCTGTTTACCACGATGAACAACCAGTTTTTCAGCACCAACATGAATCAGCCGATTGCCAACCTGCCGAATGTGATTTACCAGTTTGCCATGAGCCCGTATGAAGACTGGCACCAACTGGCTTGGGCTGCCGCACTGCTGATCGCTGTTACCGTATTAATCGCCAATATTTTGGCACGATACCTTGGCAAACACGATACCTTGGCAAACAAGCCAAATAAGGAAACCTCATGAACGCCAAAATCGTTACAAAAGACTTTAACTGGGGCTGTGTACTAGATAACTAGAATAAATTCTGCTTTACTAATTGTTTTAAAATAGAACAAGAGACTTTATCTCACTGTGGTTAAAACGCCATTCACATTCCTTCAAATACAGCTCAAAATGCTCTTTGGGAATGCCGTTAAACTTACGTAAGCGGCGTTTTGCCTGATTCTAAAAGTTCTCAATCCCGTTGATGTGATTTTGCCGATCAGCAAAGTGTGTATTGTAATTGATGCGAAAGTGGCTAAACTCACATCAAGTACGTCATAGCTTTTGTAACAATCAGTGTAAACAATACTGTCAGGCTTTACTTGCTCACGTATTACCGGCAATAAAGTGGCAGTTTGTGTATTGGGCACAGCAACGGTGCAAACCTTGCCGTTGCGCTTCAGAAGCCCGAATACAGCGACTTTGCCGGCTGCACCGCGACTACGTTTGCCTTTGCGCTGTCCGCCAAAACAGCTTTCATCAACTTCTACTCCGCCATCAGACATTTCCGGATGCGGGCTGTTATGGAAAATCAGTACGCGCAAACGATGAAAGCAATAGGTTGCCGTGTTTTTATTAACACCGGCTAATTGAGCTGCAGTACGGGCAGTAACACCCGCAATAAACAGTTCAATCAGTTTGTTTTGCTTGTACTGGCTTAAACGGCTTCTTCTCATAGGGATTATTCTAACTTGAAATTAGATTTCCCTAGTTATCTAGTACAGCCCCTTAACTTTTATTATGGTCCATTCCACGCATTAAAAAACATCAATCTGGAAATCCCTGAAAAACAAGTCACCGCGTTTATCGGTCCGTCAGGTTGCGGCAAATCGACCTTGCTGCGCGCCTTAAACCGCATGCACGACCTGTATCCCGGCAACCGCGGTGAAGGCGAAGTCCTGCTCGACTGCAGCAATATTTTTGATAAAAATGTTGACCTGAATCTGCTGCGCGCCAAAGTCGGCATGGTATTCCAAAAGCCGACACCGTTTCCGATGTCGATTTACGATAACATCGCTTTCGGCGTAAAACTGTATGAAAAACTCAGTCGCAGCGAATTGGACGGCCGTGTAGAATGGGCATTAAACAAATCGGCTTTGTGGGGCGAAGTCAAAGACAAACTCAAGCAAAGCGGCAATTCGTTATCCGGCGGCCAGCAGCAGCGTTTGTGCATTGCCCGCGATCGCCACCAAGCCCGAAGTCTTGCTGCTGGATGAGCCGACTTCCGCGCTCGATCCGATTTCGACCGCTTATATTGAAGAATTGGTAACCGAATTAAAACACGATTACACCATCGCCATCGTGACCCACAATATGCAGTAGGCCGCACGTGTGTCCGACATCACGGCGTATATGTATTTGGGTAGGCTGGTTGAAGTGGGCGACACCAAAACCATCTTCACCAAACCGGGCAAAAAAGAAACCGAAGACTATATCACCGGTAAATTCGGTTAAGTTTGAATTGCTTAGTCCTAATAGGCGTCTGCAACCAAAGCAATGACCTTTCAGACGGCCTGATGAAAATCCTGTTGCGTATTGTGTGTCAAACCGATTGTCAGGCTGTCTGAAAATCAAACGCAACCCAACAAAGAGAGAACAACATGTCCGTCTATATCCTGATTGTAGAAGACGAGCCGGCCATTGCCACCTTGATTCGTTTCAACCTCGAAGCGGCCGGTTACCGCGTAGCCACCGCCGAGCGCGTGAGCGAGGCTGAAAAGCTTTTGAAAAACGAATTGCCCGATCTTATCTTGATGGACTATATGCTGCCCGATGTATCCGGCGTCGAATACATCCAACAGTTACGCGCCCAAACCCGCACGCAAAACTTACCCATCATCATGCTCACCGCCCGTAGCGAAGAGAGCGACAAAGAGCTGGGCTTGAATATCGGCGCCGACGACTACATCACCAAACCTTTCTCACCGCGCGAACTCATCGCCCGCATCAACGCTCTGCTGCGCCGTATGGCACCGCAAAAAAGCAAACAGGTTTTAGAAATTTTCGGCATCCGCCTGGATGCGGAAAACCGCAAAGTCAATACCACCGAAGGCATTGAATTGCAACTTAACCCAAGCGAATTCAAAATCTTGCATTTTTTCATGGCACACCCCAACCGCCTCTACAGCCGCAGCCAACTGCTCGACATGATTTGGGGCGACCACGTCTTCATCGAAGAACGCACCGTTGACGTGCACATCCGCCGTTTGCGTCAAGGCTTGGAAAAAGCCCAGCTCGCCCATTTAGTGCAAACCGTCCGCGGCGGCTACCGTTTCGGCAACAACAATGAATAATCTCGTTTACCTGATTCCTTCCATTTTGGGCATTTTGTTTGCCGCAGCCGCCGGACTGACCTTTTGGGGCATGTCCGGCGCGTTTGTTGCCGCCTTTGCCACGCTCAGCTTGATCAGTTTGCTGCACATCCGCCAGATGTACAAATTGCTCGGCTGGCTGAAAAACCCCGAGCCGGAATCGATTCCTTTTGCCAACGGTATTTGGGACGAAGTATTTTCCACCCTGCTCAAGCAAAGCCGCAACCGCCGCAAGCAAAAGCGCAAACTTAAAAACGCATTGATGCGTTTCAACCGCGCTGCCGAAGCCCTGCCTACCGGTGTGATGATTTTGGATAAAGAAATGCGCATCGAATGGCAAAACCGCCTTTCCGCCACTCATTTCAATCTCAACCGCGAACGCGTCCGCAACGGCATTTTAGCTCAACCTCATCCGCCTGCCCGAGTTTCATGCCTTTATGGAGCAAACCGAGCAAACACAAATCCGTTTGACCGTGCCGCAAAATCACCCGATTCCGCGCACGCTGCTGGTGACGCGCTGTCCGTTTGAAAAAAACACCCAAATGCTCATCAGCCAAGACATCAGCACCGTCGAGCACGTGCAAGCCAGCCACACCAGCTTTGTTGCCAACGTATCGCACGAATTACGCACGCCGTTAACCGTCATCAACGGCTTTTTGGAAACCATGCGCGATATGCCCGATATTCCCGATGAACAGCGCCGGCAATTCATCAGCCTGATGCAAAAAGAAGGCAGCCGCATGCTCGATTTGCTCAACGACTTGCTCACCCTGTCAAGGCGGCAAAGTACAAATCAGCCTCAAACCGGAAGGCGAGCGCCACGCCCGCTTCAGCGTCAGCGACACCGACCCCGGCATCGCCCCCGAACACATCCCGCGTCTGACCGAGCGCTTTTACCGCGTCGACAACAGCCGATCACGCCAAAGCGGCGGTACCGGCTTAGGTCTCGCCATCGCCAAACATGCCTTGGCCGCGCATGACACCAAAATCGAAGTGGAAAGTGAATTAAGCAAAGGCAGCACGTTTTCCGTACTGTTTGAATTGGCATCTGGAATTCCCACTGGAATTAAATTGTAGATTTGCATAAACCAAAGGCCGTCTGAAATATTTTCAGACGGCCTTTGGTTTATGCAAATGACTGAGCCACATGCAAATCAACTATTTGCTTTTTTATGACAAATCAAACGATTGAATTAAGTTTACATGCAAACGCGTGTCCACATTGCCACGCACCGCATTAGAATACGGGCAAACCTCATGCGCTTTTTCAATCAGTTTACGCGCATCGGCTTCACTTAAGCCTTTTACCGTGATGGTGATGTCCAAATCCAAGCCGAATGCACCACCGGTTTTTTGGCCGATGCCCACCGCCACCGTGGTCGAAGACTGCTCCGGCTTCAGGCCTAAAGTCGGGGCAACGTGGTTCATCGCGCTGTCAAAGCAAGCCGCATAACCCATGGCGAACAATTGTTCGGGATTGGTACCGGTTTTGCCGCTTTCGTTTTGAAAACCGACCAAGTCAAAACCGATTGAACCGTCATCAACCTGAGTATGCCCGTCGCGTCCGCCGGTGGCTGTGGCTGAAGTGTGGTAGAAAATTTTCATGTTACATTCCTTTCAATTTAATAATCAACAGTAAAATTAAAACTTAAATTACATTCTTTTCGACAGATAAAGCGGCTCGCCCAGTTTTTCCAGAAAATCCAACTCTTGCTCTAACCAAGACAAATGCTCTTCTTCGTCTGCCAAAATTTCTTCAATCAAGATGCGCGTGGTGGCATCGTGCTCGCTGCTTGCTGTTTCTGCCCATTGATTTAAACCGATACGGGCATTTTTTGCAGCTCATAATCATTTTCCAGTGCCTCGCGCAGATTAGTGCCAATGTTGGGATGTTTGATGGTAAAACGGATTTGGCCGCCCAAATCAAGTAAGCGGTTTTGTAGCTTAATGATTGTTTCCGGCTCATCAGCAATTTTGCTTTCCATCTCAGTCGCCAGCAAACTTGCCCCTTCCGCAGCGATTACCGCCACATGGCTGCGGTGTTGAATGCTTGCCGACCAATAAACCGCCAACATCTCATTTAATAAATCGTGAATTTTATTCATTTTCTTGCTCCAAGCTTAAACAGTGAAAACATTATATCCAAAAATTATATTGTTTGCAATATAATTTTATAAAATTTTTTAATCCGACAGACGAACACTCATCAAAATTCCAATACTGCTATTCAACTAAACCCTAAACCACACAGTCCAAGTTGACTCGGATCTTACTGCCCGACAGAAAAATCGGACAGCCCGATTATCTATGTAACAACAAAGCCGTTTTTAAGCAATAGGCCGTTGTTAAATTTAAATGAAGGGAATAATTTAATAGTGTTGCCCTATTATATTTGAGGCCGTCTGAAACAAACTATGTTTCAGACGGCCTTTTAGCCTGATTATTCAATCAAAGCATTAATCAATTGGCGGCGTGTAGCTGCCCGCGGCAATCGCATCTTTGATACGCTCGGCTTCCTGCTGCACTTGCGCCAGCAATTTTTTCACGTTCTCCAGCGTGGCAATCGGGCTGAGCAAGGTCATTTTCAATGATTGCACATCGCCGACCTTGGTTACGCCGATATTGGCCTCACCACGTGCAAACAATTCGTCTGCCACATTTTGATTCAAGCTGTCGATATGTCCGGCGGGATAACCTTGCGGATTTAAGCGGAATAAAATCGAAGCAAACTGCGACGCGTTCGTCATTTCCAAGCCGTCAGTGGCGTTGATATATTGCTCGACTTCTTTTGCCAGCTTAATGCCATGGTCGATAATCGAACCGTACAGTGTTTCCCCTAAGGCTTCGATGGTGAGCCATAATTTCAACGCATCGAAGCGGCGTGTGGTTTGCAGTGATTTCGACACCAGATTCGGCACACCGTGTTCGGCATCGTAAGCGGAATTCAGATATTCGGCTTCATAATGAATGAAGCGGAAATCTGCTTCGTTTTTTAACAAAAACGCACCGCAGGAAATGCTTTGGAAAAAGTGCTTGTGAAAATCGAGCGTTACCGAATCGGCCAATTCAATGCCGTCAATCATGTGGCGGAACTCATTGGAAAGCAGCAGCGCACCGCCCCATGCGGCGTCGATATGCACCCACGCATCGTAGCGGTCGGCTTCAGCCCGCACGGCTTTCAAATCGTCAATCGCACCGGCATCGGTAGTGCCGGCAGTAGCCACCACGCAGGCAATGATTTTGCCCTCGTCTGCCAAACGGTCGAGCGTTTTTGCCAATGCTGCGGTGTCGATTTGGCCGTAGCAGTTGGCCGGTACGGTCACCACCGACTGGAAGCCCATGCCCATCATCGCCATGTTTTTCTGCACCGAAAAATGCGCGTTTTCCGAGCAGACCACTTTCACTTTTTGCAGCGCATCAGGCGGCAGACCGTCGCGTTGAACGCTCCATTCAAGGCCGTCTGAAGTTTTCCAGTGCTTGGCAATACAGGCATCGCGCGCCAACAATACGCCCATCAGATTGGACTGCGTACCGCCGGAGGTAAACACGCCTGCCGTGCCTTTACCGTAGCCGAGCTTTTGGCGCAGCCAGTCGATCATTTGTACTTCCATCAATGAAGCTGCCGGGCTTTGATCCCATGAGTCCATCGATTGGTTGGTGGCGTTAATCAACACTTCCGCCGCTTGGCCGGCGACTAAGGTCGGACAATGCAAATGCGCCAAAGAATGCGGATGATGCACTTTTAAACTGTTGTTTAAAAAAAGCTCTACTGCGCGTTGCAAGGCATCATTCAAGCCTAAACCGTTTTCAGACGGCCTGAACGATATTTTTTCACGCAATTGGCGAATGCTGCCGCCGGTGTACATTTTGTCTTCGTTCAACCACGCTGCCACCGCTTGCACCGCATCATTCATCGCCGCCTGATAATCGGCGACTGATTGCGGGTGATTGCAAAGCAATGTGCGTTGGTGTTGTGCAAAATCCGCCATTACACGCCCCGCACTTTCTTCAGCGCATCAGCCAATGATTGGCGGAAGCGGCGCAAAAATTCTTCGCTCTCTTCGCGGCTGATAATCAGCGGTGCCAATATGCGCACGACTGTGCCGTTGCGGCCGCCGCGTTCCAGTAATAATTTATTGGCAAAGCAGGATTTTTGGATTTCCGCCGCCAATTCGCTATCGGCCGGCAGCGAACCCATGTGGTCGGCAGGCAGACGTTCATCGACAATTTCAATGCCGATCATCAGGCCGCGACCGCGCACGTTGCCGATACAGGGAAATTCCTGTGCCATTTTTTTCAATTCGGCTTGAATGAAATCGCCTTGCGTTTGCGCGTTTTGCGCCAAGTTTTGCGACTTCATCACCTCCAGCGAGGCATAACCGGCGGCCATGGCCAATTGGCTGCCGCGGAAGGTGCCGGTGTGCCCGGCCGGCTGCCACGCATCGAATTCTTTTTTAATCGCCAACACGGCCAACGGCAGGCCGGCACCGACAGCTTTCGACATCACCACTACATCCGGTTCAATTTCGGCATGTTGGAAGGCAAACATTTTGCCCGAACGGCAGAAACCGGCCTGCACTTCGTCCACAATCATCAGAATGCCGTGTTTGGCGGTGACTTCACGGATTTTTTTCAGCCATTTGGCCGGTGCCGCCACCACGCCGCCTTCACCTTGAATCGCCTCCAGAATCACCGCAGCCGGTTTCACCACGCCGCTTTCCGCATCTTCGATGAAGTTTTCAAAATGATAAGTCAGCGCATCGACACCGGCTTCACCGCCAATGCCCAGCGGGCAACGGTATTCATGCGGATACGGCAGGAACTGTACGCCCGGCATCAGGTTTTGCACCGCATTTTTCGCACTTAAATTGCCGGTCAAGGCCAACGATCCTTGGGTCATGCCGTGGTAGCCGCCGGAAAAGCTGATGACATTGCCGCGACCGGTGAAGGTTTTGGCCAGTTTGACTGCTGCTTCCGTAGCATCTGCACCGGTCGGACCGCAAAATTGCAGGCGGTAATTTTCTTTGCCGCCGGGAAAATGCGCCAGCAAGGCTTCGGAAAACGCATCTTTCAACGGCGTGGTGATGTCCAGGGTATGTAAGGGCAAACCGCTGGCTAACGTATCTTGAATGCTTTGAATCACAGCAGGGTGATTGTGGCCCAAGGCTAGGGTTCCGGCGCCGGCCAAGCAATCTAAATAATCATGACCCTCAACATCAGTCACCCAACAACCGCATGCTTTGGCAATCGCCAACGGCAATTTGCGCGGATAGCTGCGGACATTGGATTCCATCTCGTTTTGACGGGTTAAGTAATGCTCATTGCTGGCATGGGGAATAGGATTTACAGGCGTAACGCTCATATCTGATTACCATCTCGGATAAGGGTTATCGGGCAGGAAAGATAAAAATGCCCTAAAGAACAGGTTTTACCATATGATAAAACCCCCACAATGGGTGCTGACAGCAACAAGCTGCACACCCCATGCAGTACGCGGTCTCGAATAGTAGGTTGCCGATTATGACCATGGGTTGAAGCGGCAGGTACTAAAAACAAAAAACGCCCGGAATCGGCAAAACCGACCCGTAGCGTACTGGCAAGTGGGCGCAATGATACACCTTTTTTGGAAAAATGAAAGTGTTTTTTAGTATTTACTCCAACTTTTACTGAAGCACCATGTTTACGCCTTTTTGCTGCGGCTGAAAACGAACCACAGAAAGCAACGATACCAACGCAACGGAAATACCCGTCATTTCCATGCCTTCTTCAAATGTCACCAAAAGTTGATAATAAGCATTTTCGCTGTAACGGAAGCTCCACAAGCCGGGAAGTATTTCCATACCCAATGCCCCCCGCAAGAAAAATCACACCCCGGCAATAATGCCGCGTGCTGCTTTGACAGGCAGACGACGGATAAATTTAAGCAAAGACAAACCAATCAGTGTGCTCACAACCAAACCCGGCACCACCCACAAAAAATAGGCATAACCAGGCATGCTTTCTTGCGTAGAACCCATTACCCATTGACTCAATATCGCCATGCTTTCATGAATTTGGGCAATTTCATCTAACGGAAGCTGCCGCAGCGAACCAACGCCAGAAACATACCGTCTCGACGCAAAACCCGATCGCCTCTACCAAAAAAAGCAATCAATGCCGATGCCGCCACAACACAAAACCGTTGTACCGAGTGGTAAAACCTGATCAACATTGACACCGGAAAAACGATGCAGCCTAAACACCAGCTTGCCTCTAAATCCTGCCCTCCATCTGCAGGTGCAATCATCTGCAAAGAGAAGCTCAACATGCAAACTAAAATATTGATGCTGCAAAACACTCATAAACACGGTCAAGCAATTTGCTTTCCCGCTCTCGGCTAATGGTTGTCTATTATTTAAGTTCCCAATTCCCAAATTCACCGACAACCGTATAGCAGGATGATTACCGGTTTATCCACTTTTTTTATGCTTCATCACCACAAACTAATGTCTGGCCACTGCGGTTTATCTACTTTATGAATATGCAACAAACCGCCGACAAATTTTGCCGGCGGTTTGGCTGTGTCAATTACAGACTAACCTCAACAAAAATAGTTCAGTCATCCAAAAAATAAATTGTTTCAGACGGCCTTTTCACAACATTCATGACTGGTTATAATTATTTTATGCGAATGGTTCGCATTTTAAACTAGACAGGAGAAATCATGACTACCCGTACCGAACACGACACCATGGGCGATGTTGAAGTGCCGTCTGAAGCCTATTGGGGCGCGCAAACCCAACGCAGCCGCAACAATTTCAAAATCGGCGGCGAAACCCTGCCCCAGCCGTTAATCCACGCCATGGCCTTGGTCAAAAAAGCCGCCGCCGCAACCAACGTATCCTTAGGCCGCATCAAAGCCGAGCAAGGCGATTTGATTACACAGGCGGCTGATGATGTGTTAAACGGCAAACTCGACGGCCAATTCCCGCTGGTGGTGTGGCAGACCGGCTCGGGCACACAATCCAATATGAATATGAACGAAGTCATTGCCAACCGCGCCAACGAAATTGCGGGCAGCGGTTTGGCGGCGTATCAGCCTGTCCACCCCAACGACCACGTCAATCACGCGCAATCGACCAACGACAGCTTCCCCACCGCGATTCACGTTGCCGCCGCCATCGAAATCAACCGCCTGCTGATTCCGGCAGTGAAAGCCCTGCGCGACACGCTCGATGCCAAAGCCAAAGCGTTTGAACCGATTGTCAAAATCGGCCGCACCCACTTACAGGATGCCACACCGCTGACATTGGGTCAGGAATTTTCCGGTTACGTCTCCCAACTCGACCACGGCTTAGGCCGTCTGAACGATGCCTTGAAAGGACTTTATGAATTGCCTTTGGGCGGCACCGCCGTCGGCACCGGTTTGAACAGCCATCCCGAATACGCCGAAAAATCAGCCGCCAAACTCGCCGAATTATCCGGCTTGCCGTTTGTCACCGCCCCAAACAAATTTGAAGCATTGGCCGGACGCGATGCTGCCGTGTACGCTTCAGGTGCATTGAAAACTTTGGCCGCAAGCTTAAACAAAATCGCCAACGACATCCGCTGGCTGGCTTCCGGCCCGCGCTGCGGCCTGGGCGAAATCAAAATTCCGGAAAACGAGCCGGGTTCATCCATCATGCCGGGCAAAGTCAACCCAACCCAATGCGAAGCACTGACCATGGTGTGCTGCCAAGTATTCGGCAACGACGTGACCATCGGCATGGCAGGCGCATCGGGTAATTTTGAATTGAACGTGTACATGCCCGTCATCGGCTACAACCTGCTGCAATCCATCCGCCTGCTGGGCGATGCCTGCAACAGCTTCAACGGACATTGCGCCGTCGGCATCGAGCCGGTACCGGAAAAAACCGACTATTTCCTGCACCACTCACTGATGCTGGTTACCGCTTTAAACCGTAAAATCGGCTACGAAAATGCCGCCAAAGTCGCCAAAACCGCATATAAAAACGACAGCTCCCTGCGCGAAACCGCCATCAGTCTGGGCTTATTGAGCGGCGCAGAATTTGACGAACTGGTGGTACCTGCCGATATGGTGCATCCGCGTTAAAAAGTTTGAAATCAGGTTTTAAACACAGTAAAAGGCCGTCTGAAACAACTTTCAGACGGCCTGAGGCTTTTCTTTTAGGCAACCTTACGCCGCTTGGCGGTGATAATGTCTTAAGGCATGCTCTTTACGCCGACCGCTGCTGAAGGCTGACACACGCTTGAGATAACCGATGACGCGTGTGCCGTAATCGATATCGTGCGAACCGCAGTTACTGCAGGCATGTAAGGTGCGCTTGTCGATGTGGCCGCATTCGTTGCAAATGGTGATGCGCACATTGACGCAGAAATAGTTGCAGCCGGTTTGCGCGGCGATGTCGAGCAGCGAACGGTAACCGCTTTTCGGCAAGGCTTCGTCCAAATTCAAATGCAGCGCTGAGCCGCCGTCGAGCCAACCGGCCATTTCTTTGCCGTGCAGCAAGAATTTGTCCAGCGCGTTGATTTCTTCGTCCTCCACCACATAAAAATACGAGTTGTAGCAATCCCGGCTTACTTGATAGCCGTCGGCTTTATCCCATTTGGCGTTTTTCACACCGAGGTTTTCCGCCGGCACGAATTCGGTGTTGAACTTCACGCCGTAATGTTTGGTGGCGGCCTGGTTGGCCTCGAAAATGGTTTTCAGACGGCCTTGCACAAACGCGACATATTCTTCGTTGTAACCGACTTTAATGCCGTGAAATTCCGCCGCTTCAGCCATGCCGTTGATGCCGATGGTGAGAAACTGCTTGTCCAGCGTGATAAAACCTGCGTCGTACACCGGCAACATGCCGGCAGCTTGATACTCTTCCATCAATTTGCGGCAGGCGTATTGATATTGGTGGATTTTCGCCACTTCCGCCGCCAAATCGCGTCCGTCTTGTTCCAAGCGGTTCATATTGATGGTGATGACGTTAATCGAACCGGTCGCCACACCGCCCGCGCCCAAGGTGTAGGAGAAGGTGCGGTCTTCGATGGCGTTACGCAAACGGCAGCACGAAGCCAGTGAATCAGGATTGTCGGACAGATACACGAAAAACGAGTTGCCTTCAGCCAATTCCTGCGCCATTTCATCGGCAAACTGCATGTCTTTGCACTTACCTTCACCGGTGAGCATGGCGGCGGTGATGACCGGAAACGTCAACACGGCTTTGGTACGCTCTTGATTAAACCATTTCAGGAAAAAGTTTTGCAGCTTGGCCACACTGTGCCAATCGGGTTTGCTGAAATCAGGGAAGACAAAATCGCCGAACATGGCTTCAAAATAATATCGGTCATACACCGAAATATTCCAAAACACACTCTGATAACCGCGCGCGGCCGCCGGCTGGTTAATGCTGTACACCACCTGCTGCAGGTGATTGGCCACTTCATCGGCGTGGGTTTCCAAATAATCCCCGCCAAAGTCGCGGCGGGCGAAATGGTCGAAATAAGTCAGAAATTCCACTGTCGCCACCGCCCCGGCAAATTGTGCGCTGATGGCAAACACCAGATTCACGAAAGACCCGCAAAACGAAGCCAAGTGCTTGGGGGCTTTCGATTCGCCGCCGAGCCTGGTCAAACCGTCGAGCAAAAACGGATACAGCGTCACCGATACGCAATATGGTTTCAAGCTGGTTTCGTCATGCACATAAATTTCGTGCGCCTCGATTTGACGGATGTATTCATCGGCTGCCCCCTGCCCGAACAATTCGGCAATCTTGCGCGACACCTGACTGCGGTTAATCTGCACGAAAAAATCTTTCATCAATTCCGCTTCCATCGTGGCGATGTTTTTCTGCGTAACATTAGCATTGGCATCCATTTTCGAGCCGTCGGCCGCATTGGCCGCGTGAATATAGTCATGCATAAAATTAAGTTTGCCGTTTAACTGTTCGGGATGCAGCCGAATCATGTTGTTCTCCTAGTAAGGTTGGTTAATAAGCAGCAGCGGTCAGGCCGTTTGAAAAAAATCAGGTTGTGCAGGTGTGATGGCGAACGTTTTTTGCGGATGGTCTTTGACAAACCAATGATTCAGCGTTTCGCCTGTGCGCAAATCCGTGAACCGTTGATTGGTCGTCGGGCTGTCGAGCCCGCCCAATTCCATTACCCATCGGCCGGTTTTCAAATAATCCAAATGCCCAATCAGGCCGTCTGAAACGGCTTCCCATTCCGCGCGCTCCAAACCGGTATACAGGCAGGTTTTCAATCCGGCGGATTGTGCAAGCTTCAAAAGCGGCAGCAATGCTTCAGGCTGCCATTCACCGCCCATAAACAGCACGCAGCTAATCAAGCCTTGATAGCGTTTCAGACGGCCTGCCAGATATTCGGCGGTTAGAGCCTTACCCAAACCTGCTTTCCAACTGTCGGCACTGTGACAGCCCGGGCAACGCAGCGGGCAACCGGCAATCAGAAACGCCAATGAAGTTTCATTCGGCACTTCCTGCCAGACAATGTGTTCGGCAGTAAACGTGAGCGCTTGCATATCAAATGATTGGATACTATATTTTGTACAGATTAAATCATATTAATACTAAATATGGTATTTTTAAGTTTAAATCTGATTTCTGTTTAACATAGAAAAATTTTATAAATATGATTTATCCTAACTAATTAATATAAAAATTAATATAAAAAAGAGCCGTCTGAAACTATGGTTTCAGACGGCCTTTGATCCGCTTTCAGATTAATGTTCCAAACTGTCGGTATTCACATGAACCGTGACTTCGGTTTTATCTTCCGGCAGCACCAAGTTCAAAATTACCGCCATGATACCGCCAGCGGAAATCGAGTTTTGAAACAACACCGGCAGGGTTTTAAACACTTCGGGCTCAAACGCGACGCCCAAACCGATGCCCACCGAAGTAGCCGCAATCACTGCTTCGCGACGCCGGATGCCGTTGCTCACCAAAATACGCACACCGGCAATCGCAATCAGACCAAACATCAACACCATCGCACCGCCCAATACCGGACTCGGAATCGTAGTAAACGCGCGGCCAATCACGGGAAACAATCCCAGCAAAATCAAAATCGCGGCAATATATTTCCCGACATGGCGCGAAGCTACGCCGGTCATTTGAATCACACCGTTATTTTGCGCAAACGTGGTCAGCGGCAACGAACCCAATGCGGTTGCAATCACTGACACCAAACCATCGGCCAACACACCGCCGCGCAGGCGCTCGGTGTATTCAGGGCCTTCAATCGGTTTGTCTGACACCATCGCCGTGGCCGTCAAATCGCCCACTGCCTCAAACACGCTCAACAAATAAATCGCACCGGCCACGATAAAAGCGTGCCAATCGAAAGCAAAACCATATTTGAACGGCACCGGAATGGTAATCAGCGGCAGGTTTTGCAATGCCGAAAAGTCCACCTTGCCCAAAAACAGCGCCACGATATAACCCACAATCAAACCCACGGCAATGCCGCTCATGCGCAACAGCGGGTTTTTCATACAATTGAACAGCAACACGATAAACAACACCAGCGATGCCAAGCCTAGATTTTCCATCGATCCGAATGTTCCGTCAGCCTTCGCACCGAAGCCGCCGCCGAAATCGGTAATGCCGACGTGAATCAGGCTCAAGCCAATCAACATCACCACCACGCCGCTTACCGTCGGCGTAATCACTTTCTTCAGATAAGGCAGCAACCACGCGGAAAAACACACCAAAAACGCACCGACAAACGACACACCCAACAGCGTCGAAATCATTGCGTTTTCATCCATGCCACCTTCTTTCATACCCGTGCCTAAAGCAATCATGACGGTCACAAACGAAAAGTTTACCGACTGGATCGACAACATGCCCGAGCCAACCGGCCCGAAGCGGTTCACCTGTAAATAAGTGCCGATGCCGGAAGCCACCATCGCCATCGACACCAAATAAGCGGTCATTTCCACCGGCAGATTCAACGCACCGCCAACAATCAGCGCAGGCGTAATCATCGGCACAAAAATCGCCAATAAGTGCGTAATGGCACTCAAAAGCCCATTCATAAAAGGCGGTTTGTCTTCCAAACCATACACCAAATCAGGCGATTGAGCCTGCTTGTCCGTGTTGTGCACCATACCCATCCTTTAAGGTTAGTAATAAACAGATAAATTTTGTAAGGGCAAAATTGTATACAATCTTAATCATTTGGGCAATTTTTCAGACGGCCTGCAAAGCGTAACCGCATGTAGTCACAACACTGGCTAAATAACTGGCTCCATTTGATTTATGATATATCAATATTGTGCAATTAATTGTTTAAGAGAATATCGGTGTTTCCGGCCATCACGAAACAGACTGACCTATATATAGGATAAGGAACACAAGCCGAGACCCTGTTAGTTTCAGACGGCCCCAATGCGTTTTGAAGATTTAACACTTTTTAGCCTTGACATGAAAAAGGTCAAACACAATAAGCAATTATCTGTTTTTAATAAACTTATTCCCTAAAACACCCCTAACACTCCAATCAACCACACGACCGTCTGTTTAAGCAGTGTTTCACACCAACAACAAAGTAAGCTACAATCGCCGACATAACCGACCTCATCATTATCGAAATAAAGGTTTCATTATGCTAAAAGGTAGCTTGGTTGCCCTGATTACCCCGATGAATCAAGACGGCAGCATTAATTTCGAACACCTGAAAAGCCTGATTGACTGGCACATCGACAACGGCACCGACGGCATCGTCGCAGTCGGCACCACCGGCGAGAGCGCAACTTTAGATGTTGCCGAACATTTGGCTGTGATTGAAACCACGGTCAAACACGTCAACAAGCGCGTGCCTGTGATTGCCGGCACCGGCGCCAACAACACCGTCGAAGCCATCGCTTTGTCGAAAGCCGCAGAAAAAGTCGGCGCCGATTACAGCTTGTCTGTGGTTCCTTATTACAACAAACCTTCGCAAGAAGGCATCTACCAACATTTCAAAGCGATTGCCGAAGCCACCTCTATTCCGATGATTGTGTACAACGTACCGGGCCGTACCGTGGTGAGCATGAACAACGAAACCATTCTGCGTTTGGCCGAAATACCGAATATTGTCGGCGTGAAAGAAGCCAGCGGCGACATCGGCCGTGATATCGAGCTGATTAACAACGCCCCGGAAGGCTTCACCGTATTGTCGGGCGACGACCCGACCGGCATGGCCTTTATGCTTTCAGGTGGCCACGGGGTGATTACCGTCGCAGCTAACGTTGCACCGAAACTATTTGCCGATATGTGCCGCGCCTCATTGGCCGGCGACATTGCGGCGGCACGTCAACTCAATAACCAACTGATTCCAATCTACAACACCATGTTCTGCGAACCCAGCCCTGCCGCCCCGAAATGGGCCGCCGCAGCATTGGGCAAATGCGAAGCGCATGTGCGCCTGCCTTTGGTCGCCCTGACCGAAGACGGCCAAGCCAAAGTACGCCGCGCATTGGAAGCAGCCAAACTGATTTAACCTCAACAGGAAACCGAGATGACTTACCTCAAACCGATAGCCGTGGCTATCGCCCTGATTAGCCTGACCGCCTGCTCTAGCGGCAAAAAAGAACAACCTAAGCTGGATTACCAAAGCCAAACACGTAAAATCGTGAACTTGGAAGTACCGCCTGATTTGACCAATCCGGATCAAGGCAATTTGTACAACCTGCCTGCGGGCAATGGTGCCGTGCGCGCGACCGAGCTCGACAACCGTCGTAACCGCACTCAAGCTACACAGCAACCGGCCAACCAAGCCGTGTTGCAATCGGTAAAAGGAGTAAGCTTAGAGCGCGACGGCAGACAACGCTGGGTAGTAGTTGACGGCAAACAGCCTGCTGAATTGTGGCCGTTACTGAAAGCTTTCTGGCAAGAAAACGGTTTCGACATCAAATCTGAAGAACCGGCTATCGGCCAAATGGAAACCGAATGGGCGGAAAACCGCGCCAAAATCCCGCAAGATACCTTGCGACGCTTGTTTGAAAAAGTCGGCTTAGGGGGTGTTTACTCAACCAGCGAGCGCGATAAATTCATCATCCGTGTTGAAAAAGGCAAAAACGGCACTACCGATGTCTTCTTCGCCCACAAAGGTATGGAAGAAGTGTATGGTGACAAAAACAAAGACACCACCATGTGGCAGCCTCGCCCGAACGATCCCAACTTAGAAGCCGCCTTCTTGGCACGCTTCATGCAATATCTGGGCATGGACGAAAAACAGGCTGAAAACGCCTTGGGTCAAAGCGTTGCGCCTTCCGCCAATACCGGTGACTTGGCCAAAGTAGAAGGCCAAACCGTGCTGGTCAGCGGCGACTACGAACGCAACTGGCGCCGTACTGCGCTGGCACTGGATCGCATCGGCCTGACCGTATTGGGTCAAAACGCTGAGCGTCACGCTTTCTTGGTACAACAAGCGCCGACCGAAAGCGAGGCTGTGAATAACCAAAAACCGGGGATGTTCAGCCGCTGGTTTGGCAAAGGCAAAAAAACCGAAACCCAACAAGTGCAACGACCTGAACTGATTGTTTACATTGAACCGGTTAACAACGGTGCACGCATCAGCCTGCTGAATAAAGACGGCAGCAGCTACAAAGGCAGCGACGCTTCCACTCTGATTGGTCGCCTGCATTCGGAATTGCGTTAATCCGGCAATCCAAACACATCAAACCACTTTTGACTTTGACGTTCAAAAGCGGTTTTTTATATGGGTAAGGCCGGCTGAAAAATAATAGTTTCAGACGGCCTTCTCTATCCGCTATAGCGGATTAACTTAACTTTCGCTACGGCGTTACTGCGTCTTGCCGTACTACTTGTACTGTCTTCGGCTTGCTGCCTTGTATCGAAAATTGATGAAATACCGCTATATAATACGGCATTTCATTCTGCAGCAAAAGCAAACCGGCTCATGAACCAACGCAAAACCTACCTACTCTGCATCGTCTTTTTTACCCTGCTTTTTATGGCCTTGGTGCTGCTGGGCAGCTATCTGCTTTCCATCGGCAGCAAACAGTTTGCCGTGACCGCATTCTTATTCGCATTTGCCGCCATCTTCGGCCAAATCGCCAGCTTGGCACTTTATCTGCGTTTAAAAGCCAAGATGCAATATATGCAGATGCAGGCACAAGACAATCAAGGAACACCCCATGTTTGACAAAATCGTTTTGGCCAGCGGCAACGTCGGCAAACTCAAAGAATTTTCCCGCCTGTTTGCCGAACAAAATATCGATATCCTGCCACAATCGCAATTCAATACGCCCGAATGCCCGGAGCCATATTCTACCTTCGTTGAAAACGCGCTGGCCAAAGCCCGCCATGCCGCCAAGCATAGCGGTTTGCCTGCTTTGGCCGACGACAGTGGCATTTGCGCCAATGCTTTAGGTGGCGCACCGGGTGTGTTGTCTGCCCGCTATGCCGGATCAGACCCCAAATCGGACACCGCCAACAACGCCAAACTTTCCGCCGACTTAGCCGATCAAGCCGACCAAAGCTGCTATTACGTCTGCGTATTGGTCTTGGTACGCCACGAGCATGATCCGCAGCCGATTATCGCCGAAGGCATTTGGCGCGGCCAATGGCAGCAACAAGCCGCCGGCAGCAACGGTTTCGGCTACGACCCGCATTTTTTTCTGCCCGAACACGGCTGCACTGCCGCCGAACTCGCACCTGAAGTCAAAAACGCCGTCAGCCACCGCGGACAGGCTTTGCAGGAATTGCTCGACAAAATCCACGCCGAGATGTGAATCGCTAAAAAAGCCGTCTGAACGTTTCAGACGGCCTACAAACCTTTCTCTCTGAAGTCTTATCAAACAAAGGAATAATGATGTCAATTTTAACTAGGTATCCTTTATTAATCAGTATTTTTCTATTTTCTCTTATCTCTGTATAGGGGTTGGGCTATGCATTAGAAGATGGTTATTTTCTAGCTATGGTCTGCTTTTGGTATGCCTTATTTCAACTTAACAGGACACTTTTCAAAATTATTTTCAGCTTGAATTTATTGGTCTGCACACTGTTTGCACCTGTCGGCCAATTGTATGGCCGCATCAATATCGGACTGGTTGCTTCGGCCTTAGAAACCGATTCAAACGAAAGTATTGAATTTATCAGCACTTTACCCTGGCAGAGTTGGCTGGCAGCAGTAATCGTATTGGTGAGCGGCGTAGGTGTATTATTCACCGCAAGCAAGCAAGCAAGCAAGCAAGCAAGCAAGCAAGCAAGCAAGCAAGCAAGCAAGCAAGCAAATTATACTGGCCTAGAAGTTATAGAACACTAATTTTATTTACTATTTTCTCACTTTTGATCTTACATAAACCAACAACAGCAACCTTAAAACGCAACCAACCGTTCAATCTGAATAATACCTTAGTTTCAAATATTCATTTTTATGTCAAAGCATGGCAGGTATTACAACAATATCAAGAAGAGAAAAATCTAGCTAAGTCTTTTCTTGCAGAAAAACCGGCTTGGGAAATTAAGAAAGTCACACCTCATTATCGAAACTATGTCTTGATAATCGGCGAAAGTGTTCGTTCCGATTATTTACCGTTCTATCAATTTCCAATTAACACCAGTCCTTATTTAAACCAACATGCGGGTTTGATACTGGATAAATTTATCTCCCCCTCCCCCAATACCCAGTTATCATTAACACGTATGCTGCACTTAATGAATGAAAACCAAGCTGTATATCCCAATAATATTATTTCCTTAGCCAATGCAGCAGGATTTACAACCCATTGGTTATCTACCCAACCAACAGGACATGATGCGGATACGGCGGCTTCTCGCGTCGGGATTCAAGCTAAGTTCTCAAAATTCTATGAACCGAATGCACCAAGAGAAGGAATTGGCACATTCAACGACACGGTTGTACTGGATGGATTAAAAGAAGTTTTATCCAAGCGTAAACAATCACAAGAACCGGCTTTATATGTTTTCCACATCAACGGCTCGCACCCTGATTTCTGCAAACGGTTGATACAACCTGTTTCTGAGAAATTTAAAAATCAAAAAATGGCCTGCTATTTAGAAACACTGAAACAAACGGATACATTAATCGAAAATATCGTGCAAGAACTGAAACCTTACGGCAGTTATTCTTTGATTTACTTATCTGACCATGGCTTGGCACACGTCAATAAAGATTCGGCTGACGTAACCCTTATTAACTCACCGAAGCACAAACAGGCATATCATGTTCCATTTGTACGTATTTCCAGCAATGATAAAGGGCAAATCCGCCAACAGGCCGAACGAAGCGGATTCCATTTTATTTATGGTTTTGCCGAATGGCTGGGCATTGATGAAACTAAGCTGAAATTACCTTATAAGTTCTTTTCAGAAGTGCAGGCAAGTGAAGGAATCAAGGTTTTCGATTGGGAAAAAATTGTTCCTTATGAAAGCTTGGAAGATGATCCGGTTTTAATGCCATAATCATATCAATATGCCGTCTGAAATCACTTTCAGACGGCATATTGATAAATAATCAAAGTATTTTAAATGTACGATTAACAAGTTTCCTAACTAAAAATATCGCAGCTGTTATAATTCAAAAATTCTCCATCAGGCAGCCTGAAACTTTTTCATCCTAACGCTTAAGCCAAATCCATTTTGAAATAACTGTTTTCAGACAGCCTTACCCACACCCAAACCATGACCCCGATTACCCTTCCCCACGCCACACCGCTCACCGCCCTGCCGCCTTTGTCGCTTTATATCCACATTCCGTGGTGCATCAAAAAATGCCCGTATTGCGATTTCAATTCACACAATATTTCGCGTTATCAACCGCTTGCCACCATCACACCCACTCAAACTGCCCCAAGCGGTTTGCCCGAAGATGCTTACGTTGATGCCTTGCTGGCCGACTTGCAAACCGAATTGCCCAATATTTGGGGGCGGCCGGTCGAAACCATTTTCTTCGGCGGCGGCACACCGAGCCTGTTCAGCGCACAAGCCATCGACAGGCTGCTCAGCGGCGTACGCGCTCTGGTACGCTTGCAGCCCAATGCCGAAATTACGCTCGAAGCCAATCCCGGCACGTTTGAAATCGAAAAATTTCAAGGCTTTAAAGAAGCCGGCATTACGCGTCTTTCTATTGGTGTGCAAAGCTTCAATGACGACATGTTAAACTGCTTGGGGCGCATACACAACAGCCGCGAAGCCTTAGCTGCCATCGATACTGCCCTGAATTTATTTGAAAAAGTCAATATCGACTTGATGTATGCCCTGCCAAACCAAACCGTTCAGACGGCCTTATACGATGTCCGCACCGCCATCACCACCGGCGCAGGCCACATCAGCGCGTATCATCTCACCATGGAGCCGAACACCGCTTTCGGCCATACACCGCCGCCGGGTTTGCCGAGCGATGAAAACGCTTTAGACATCGAAGACGCCGTGCATGCCGAGTTGCAAGAAGCCGGTTTTCTCCACTACGAAACTTCCGCTTTCGCCCGCGCCGGTATGCAGTGCCGCCATAATCTCAATTATTGGCAGTTCGGCGACTACATCGGCATCGGTGCAGGCGCACACGGCAAAATTTCCTACGCCGACCGCATCAAGCGTACCACTCGTCGTCGTCATCCCAATGATTACCTTGCCGCCATGCAAAGCGAACCGGCCGGCGGCATCGAGCGCCAAACCATCCGGCGCGATGATTTGGCGTTTGAATTCATGATGAACACCCTGCGCCTGACCGACGGCGTGCCTGCCGCCATGCTGCAACAGCGCACCGGTATTTCAACTGCCCAAATCATGCCGCAAATCGAAACCGCGCGCCGCAAAGGTTTGCTGGAGTCTGACCCGACCGTGTTTAAACCGACTGCACAAGGCCGCCTGCTTTTAAACGATTTATTGCAATGTTTTTTATAAATGATTGATAAAACAGAATGAAAGCTGGAACATTTGCAAACCCCAGATTTGAGTGCCGTTCAGAGTCAGAGCGGCACAGAAAGCGCGGACACATCATCAAGACAGGCAAGCTTTCGAGCAGCGCATAACGAATAGATGCGCCAAAGATAGGGATTTTGCAAAGATTTCAGGCCGTCTGAAATTCATCCTCAAACTTTTTCAGACGGCCTTGATTGAAAACATACCGCCTGAAACGCACTCAACCCTGCCGCCCAACTTCCTAAGCCACGCAAAATTTTGTATCATAACGGCCTATTCCAACTGCTTTTTTTTCAGGAGAAACATCATGGCGAAAATCATCATTCACACCGACAACGCCCCGGCCGCCATCGGCGCTTACAGCCAGGCCGTGCGCGCGGGCGACACTGTTTATATGAGCGGCCAAATCCCGCTTGACCCGGCCACCATGCAAGTGGTCGGCGGCGGCGATTTCCGTGCCGAAGCAGTGCAAGTGTTTAAAAACCTGCAAGCCGTAGCCGAAGCAGCCGGCGGCTCGTTGAGCGACATCGTTAAAGTTAACGCCTATCTGACCGACTTGGGCAATTTCGCCATTTTCAACGAAGTGATGGCCGAATTTATCCCTGAGCCGTTCCCGGCCCGTGCCGCCGTCGGCATCGCCAGCCTGCCTAAAGGCGTACAGGTCGAAGCGGAGGCGGTATTGGTGTTAAACGCGTAAACCTTTTGTTTAAAAAATAAAGGCCGTCTGAAACGGCCTGAAGTTATCATTATTTTCAGACGGCCTATTCTCTTAATCTTAACAGGCCGAGAGCTTTGCAAAGCATCAGATTCGAGTGCAATTCAAAGTTATAGCAGCGAAGAAAGCAAATATATATCATAAAGATAGCTGATCTTTCGGGTCGCGTATAACGAAGAAATGTGCCCAAAAATGGAGATGTTGCCAAGTCCGCAGTTAGAAAACCCTAGCGTTGTTCATACTTTTGCTTTTTTGCCAGACGGCCCATTTTGAGATTTTTGAGCGTTGCCCAGAATGCCGGGATCACACTCAAAAATCTTAAAACCATCATTCTGTGAAAAATAAAAAAAGTTTTGCATAAAAAGTGTAAACAACCCGTCGATTTTCTACATCTCAGGCCGTCTGAAATCCCCCCATCAGGAATCAGAATCAACATGGCGCATTATGCAATCGGCGACATCCAAGGCTGTTATGACGAGCTTTCGGTTTTGCTGGAAAAGATCGGCTTCAACCACGGCACCGATACCCTGTGGCTCACCGGCGACATTGTCAACCGCGGCCCTAAATCCTTGGAATCGCTGCAATTTGCCATGCAGCATCCCGACAGCGTTCAGATCATACTCGGCAACCATGATTTCCACCTGCTCGCTGTTGGCTACGGGTACGGCACCACCAAGCGCAGCGACACCATTACCCCGATTCTCAATCATCCCGACAGCCGGAAAATGCTCGAATGGCTGCGCCATCAACCCTTGATGATCCGCAACGACAGCCACGTGATGGTGCATGCCGGCATCCTGCCGCAATGGTCTGTCGACCAAGCCGAAGATTTGGCGCGGGAAGCTGAAGCCGAACTACAAGGCCGGAAATACGAAAAATTCTTCGCCAAAATGTATGGCAACACCCCAATTGCGTGGGATGAAAATTTAAGCGGTTACAGCCGTCTGCGCTTTATCGTCAACGTGTTCAGCCGAATGCGGGCACTCACCTATCAAAACGAACTCGATTTCGATTTCAAAGCCACGCTCGACAAAATGCCGATTTACCTGCGCCCGTGGTTCCGCGTGCCCAACCGCCAAAACCTGAGCCATAAAATCGTATTCGGCCATTGGTCGTCACTCGGTTACATGAACACCAACGGCATCATCTCGCTAGATACCGGCGCATTGTGGGGCGGCAAACTCACCGCCATCAACCTCTGTACTGAAGCCGTAACCCAAGTTGCCGCCATCAACGGCTTGGATTGGCGTACTTTGAAAAAAGATTGAAATCAAAAGGCCGTCTGAAAAATTTAAGTTCAGACGGCCTTTATTGTGCCCATACAAAATCAAACGTTTTCTACTTTCCCATCAAATTTACCGTTTCTCTTATCTTCATCAGCATCTTTACGATATTAAATAATTATATAAACAATTAATTTTTTTGATTTTATTATTGCGATATAGCATACCCGGTTCACATTTTTGTGTTACCTTTTGAAAAAACTATAGAATTACTCTAATTTATGATTTTTTTAGAGTATAATGCCTAAAATTAAAAATACACTGACACACTCATTGCAGTACTCACTCCAACACCCTACCTGAGGCCATTAGCATGTCACACTCTTTCGATCCATTGGTTATCCGCGGCAAGTCATTGATTCCCATCGTTCAAGGCGGCATGGGCGTGGGTATTTCTGCGTCTAAACTATCCAGCGCCGTCGCCCGAGAAAACGGCATCGGCACCATCGCCAGCGTGGATTTGCGCCATCTGCACGAAGATTTGCTGGAACAATCGAAAATCAACTCAACCGAAGAAAAATACACCAAGCTCAACCGCATTGCGCTTGACCGTGAAATCCAAAAAGCCAAAAGCGGCGCCGAAGGCAACGGCATGATTGCGGTGAACGTGATGAAAGCCGTGAAAGACCATGCCGCTTATGTGCGCCAAGCTTGCGAATCGGGTGCCGATGCAATTGTGATGGGCGCCGGTCTGCCTTTGGATCTACCGGAAATGACTGAGGGCTTCCACAAAGACGTGGCTTTATTCCCGATTTTATCGGAATCGCGCGGCATTAATATCGTGTTGAAACGCTGGATGAAGAAAGGTATCTTGCCCGATGCCATCGTAATCGAGCACCCGGCTCACGCCGCCGGGCACTTAGGAGCAGCCACCGTAACCGGTGTCAACGATGAAAAATTCGAGTTTAAGCGCGTGATCGAAGAAACTTTGGAAGTCTTTAAAAATCTGGGCTTGGAAAGCGAAAAAATCCCTTTGGTGTTGGCCGGCGGTATGGCGAATTTTGAAAAAGTCACTACCGCGCTGAAAACATGGGGCGCCAATGCCGTTCAGATCGGCACCGCGTTTGCAGTCACCCAAGAAGGCGATGCCCACATCAATTTCAAGAAAACCTTGGCCGGTGCCGACACCGAGCAAGTGGTTGAATTTATGTCGGTCGCCGGTTTGCCGGCCCGCGGCGTGCGCACCAAATTCCTTGATAATTACATCAAGCGCGAAGCCAAATTGCAATCTGTGGCCAAAGCCGACCCGCGCCGCTGCACCCAAGGCTTAAACTGCCTGACCAGCTGTGGTTTGCGTGATGGTTTGGATAAAGCCGGCCAATTCTGTATCGACATCCAACTTTCCGCCGCTTTCCGTGGAGAGGTCGATAAAGGCTTGTTTTTCCGCGGCAAAGACCCGCTGCCATTCGGCAATGCCATGCGCACGGTACAAGAAACCATTCACTATTTGTTAAACGGCGCTATGCCGGTTGCCGCAAAATAAAACGCAGAGGCCGTCTGAAAACGATAGAATTTCAGACGGCTTTTTGATGTGCAGTGATTTATCTATATCTTGAAACTTTTCAGACGGCCTTCACCCGTCACAGCCTGCACAGATTGTTAACAAAATAAATCAGAAAAATGTTAACATAGCGGTTAAATTTCAGGCTCGGAACCATCATGAATTCATTATTATCCCAACTCAAACCCTACCCGTTTGCCCGTTTACGCGAAGCCATGCAAGGCTTGGAAGCGCCCGAAGGCTTGCCAACCGTACCGCTACACATCGGCGAACCGAAACACGCCACGCCCAAAGTGATTACCGATGCGCTCACGGCTTCGTTAAGCGAATTGGAAAAATACCCGCTGACCGCCGGTTTACCGGAATTACACCAAGCTTGTGCCGATTGGTTGGCGCGCCGCTATGATGGCTTAAAAGTTGACCCGGCTACCGAAATCCTGCCGGTATTGGGCAGCCGCGAAGCGTTGTTCTCTTTCATTCAAACCGTTTTGGATCCGGTTGCCGACAGCAAACCTGTTGTCATCAGCCCGAATCCGTTTTACCAAATCTACGAAGGCGGTACCATTCTCGCAGGCGGCGAAATTCATTTTGCCAACTGTCCTGCACCATCATTTAATCCTGATTGGCCAAGCATTTCAGACAGCCTGTGGCAACGCACCAAAATGGTTTTGGTTTGCTCGCCGAACAACCCGAGCGGCAGCGTCTTGCAACTGGAAGAATGGCAGGAATTGTTCGCCCTGCAAGACAAATACGGCTTCGTGATTGCTTCCGACGAATGCTATTCGGAAATTTATTTCGACGGCAAAAAGCCCATCGGCGGTTTGCAGGCCGCAGCGCAATTGGGGCGCAGCTTTGATAAATTAATGATGTTTACCAGCTTGTCTAAGCGCTCCAACGTGCCTGGCTTGCGTTCAGGCTTTGTGGCGGGCGACGCCGCTTTACTGAAAGATTTCCTGCTTTACCGCACCTACCACGGCAGCGCGATGAGTATTCCGGTGCAGCGCGCCAGCATTGCGGCATGGAACGATGAATCCCACGTCATCGACAACCGCCGGCTGTATCAGGAAAAATTCGACAAAGTGATTCCGATTTTACGCGAAGTATTTGAGGTCGATTTTCCTGACGCATCGTTTTACATCTGGCTGAAAGTGCCGGATGGCGACGATTTGGCCTTTGCCAAGCGCTTGTGGACTGAAGCAGCGATTCAGGTTTTACCCGGCCGGTTCTTGGCGCGCGATACCGAGCAAGGTAACCCGGGCGAAGGCTATGTACGCATTGCTTTGGTTGCCGGTGTGGAAACCTGCGTCAAAGCGGCAGAAACCATCGTGTCACTGTATCGTTGATTATGGTGTGATGCATAGGCCGTCTGAAAAATTTCAGACGGCCTTTTATCATGTGTAATTAAGCATTTCAACCGCCCCGATTCTTGCCCTGCCCAGCGTTTGAAACTAAAATCGACCCATTCATTTTTGATAAAGATACGAGGCGACCATGTTTTTTGTCTTATCTCCGGCGAAAAATCTCAACGAAAAAGATTCCGCCCCCATTCAAGAATTTACCCAGCCGGATTTGCTGAAAGAATCAGAAATCCTGATGCATGAATTACGCCGGCTTGCGCCGCAGCAAATCGCCCAACTGATGCACGTTTCCGACAAAATCGCCCTGCTCAACGCCGAGCGCAATGCTACATGGCACACACCGTTTACTCCGGAAAACGCCAAGCAGGCGGTGTATATGTTTAACGGCGATGTGTACGAAGGCATTGCTGCCGAATCGCTAAACGCCAAACAAATTCAATACCTGCAACAACACGTGCGCCTGCTGTCCGGCCTTTACGGCTTGCTGCGTCCGCTGGATTTAATGCAACCTTACCGCTTGGAAATGGGCACGGCGTTTGCCAATTCGCGCGGTAAAAATCTGTATGAATTTTGGGGTGACCGCATCACCGGTTTGCTGAATGAAACCCTTGCCGCCAACGGCAGCGAGGTATTGATTAACTTGGCTTCGCAAGAGTATTTCAAATCAATCAACACCAAAAAACTCAAAGCCAAGTTGATTACGCCTGTGTTTAAAGACGAGAAAAACGGCCAATACAAAATCATCAGCTTCTACGCCAAGCGCGCCCGCGGTTTGATGGTTCGCTATGCAGCCGAACACGGCATTACCGATCCGCAAGATTTGCAAAATTTTGATTACGAAGGCTACGAATTCAACGCCGCCGCTTCAAATGATAAGGAGTGGGTATTTTTACGCAAAGAACAAACCAAGTAAAAACAAAAAACTAAGCCTGTATACGTAAATTTTGCTTGGCAAACAGGCAAGTTTTCATTACTATACTGTCTTCAAGAAAACGGAAGCGTGGCAGAGCGGTTTAATGCAACGGTCTTGAAAACCGTCGAGGGTTGATAGCCCTCCGTGAGTTCGAATCTCACCGCTTCCGCCATTTTCTTGAATTTTATTTTTTTATTTAAGGAAGCGTGGCAGAGTGGTTTAATGCAACGGTCTTGAAAACCGTCGAGGGTTGATAGCTCTCCGTGAGTTCGAATCTCACCGCTTCCGCCAAATCAGAAAAAGCTGCTTATTGTGAACTGCACCCCAAAAGTTGGACACCATCCCCAACTTATTGAGGTGCAGTTTTTTATGGCAAAGTATTCAAACGGATTCAAGTTGCAAGTAGTAAACTACTATTTACAGGGGCATGGTGGAAAACATACAGCCAAAGTTTTTTGCTTAGGCCATGCTGCCGTACGCAAACGGGCAACCCGTTATGTTCTTCATGGAGGGGACGGCATCAACCGATGG